>JAQGMT010000487.1 GCA_028292185.1 Ramlibacter sp.
TGTCGTCGGCTTCCTCGATGCCGACCGACAGCCGGATCATGTCGGGCCGCACGCCGGCGCGCGCGAGTTCGTCTTCGCTGAGCTGGCGGTGGGTGGTCGAAGCGGGATGGATCACCAGCGTCTTGGCGTCGCCAATGTTCGCGAGATGGCTGAGGAATTCACAAGCATCGATGAAGCGCTCGCCGGCCTTGGCGGGGTCATCGGCCTTGATGCCGAAGGTGAGAATGCCCGATGCACCGGGTCGCCCATCGATGCTGCGGAACTGTTTGCGCGCGAGCGCGTGATGTGCCGAAGCGGACAAGCCGGGATAGTTGACCCAGCTGACCAGCGGGTGCTCGCTGAGAAACTCGGCGACGCGCAGCGCATTGCGGCAATGCGCCTGCATTCTCAGGTGCAAGGTCTCGATGCCTTGCAGGATGAGCCAGGCATTCATCGGCGAAAGCGAAGCGCCGAAAGTGCGATTGACTTCCATGCGCGCCTTCATCGTGTAGCCGAAGTCGCCGAAGGTCTCGTAGAACTTCACGCCGTGGTAGGCGCGGCTGGGCTCGAGCATCTCTGGAAACTTCGGCGCGCTCAAGGCCGAGCCCCAATCGAACTTGCCCGACTCCACGATCACGCCGGCCATGGTGGTGCCGTGGCCTCCCAGATACTTGGTCGCGCTGTGCACCACGATGTCGGCGCCGAATGCGAACGGGTTGCACAGGTAGGGGCTGGGCACCGTGTTGTCGATGATGAGTGGCAGGCCTTCCGCGTGCGCGATCCGCGCCACCGCCTCGATGTCCAGCACGTTGACCAGCGGGTTGCCCAAGGTTTCGCCGTACAAGGCGCGCGTATTCGGGCGGATCGCGCGCCGGAAGTTGTCGGGGTCTTCGGGATCGACAAAGGTGGTTTCTATGCCCAAGCGGGAAAATCCGATGCCGAGCTGGCCGACGCTGCCGCCGTAGAGCGTGGAGGCGGCGACGATGTGATCGCCGTTCTTCAAGATGGCCAGCAGCGCGGTCATCTGCGCCGCCATGCCGGTGGCGCACGCCAGCGCGGCGCGGCCGCCTTCGAGCGATGCGACGCGCTCTTCCAGCACCGCCACCGTCGGATTGCTGATGCGCGAGTAGACGTTGCCGAAGGTCTGCAGGTTGAACAGGCTGGCCGCGTGCTCGGCTGAATCGAAAACGAAGCTGGTGGTCTGGTGAATGGGCGTGGCGCGCGCGCCGGTCACCGGGTCGGGGATGGCGCCGGCGTGAATGGCGCGGGTGCCGAAGCCATATACGTGGTCGGCGCCATCGACCGAGTCGCCCGAAGGCTTGGGATCGTCCTTGCTCATGACTGCCCGCTGCGCCGCCTCAATAGGGGAGCTGTTGCGGACGCCGCGCCGAGATCACCTTGGTGTTCACGCCGGCCCAGTTCAAGCCGCCGAACAGGCGCGCATGCTCGATCTTCACGCAACGATTCATCACCACGTCCAGGCCCGCGGCAATCGCCTTGCCAGCAGCAGCCTCGTTCACGACGCCGATCTGCATCCACAGGCAGCGCGCGCCGATGCCAATCGCCTCGTCCGCCAGAGGCGGAATGTCGTCGCTCTTGCGAAAGCAATCGACCATGTCGATCTTGTGCCCTTGCTCGGCCAGCGCCTTTGCCGCGGCCGTGACGCTGGGATAACTGCGCTCGCCCAGGATCTCGGTGGCCACCGGATTCACAGGGACGATGCGGTAGCCGTGCGACTGCATGTACTTGGCCGCAAAGAAACTCGGCCGATGCCATTGCGGCGACAGGCCCACCACCGCGATGGTCTTGCAGGTGCCGAGGATGCGGCGCAGCGTGCTGATGTTGTCCATCAGGCCGTTTCGAGTTCGCCGACGATCGCTTCGCCGCGCAGCGAGTGCGAATTGGTGCCGGTGATCCGCAGCTCGATCATCTGGCCGACCAGGCGGGCGGGGCCTTTGAAGTTGACCATCCGGTTGCAGTCGGTGCGGCCGGCCAGTTCGGTGGCGTCCTTGCGTGAGGCGCCCTCGACCAGCACTCGTTGCACGGTGCCCACGCGGGCCTCGCTGATGCGCCGCACGCTGTCGTCCAGGGCGGCTTGCAATCGGTGCAAGCGCGCAAGTTTCGCTGGCTGCGGCGTGTCGTCGCGCAGGTTGGCCGCGGGCGTGCCGGGCCGCGGACTGAAGATGAAGCTGAAACTGTTGTCGTAGCCCACGTCGTCCACCAGCTTCATCAGTCGCGCGAAGTCGTCATCCGTCTCGCCCGGAAAGCCGACGATGAAGTCGCTGGACAACGCCAGTCCCGGGCGCACTGCGCGCAGCTTGCGCACGGTGCTCTTGTACTCCAGCGAGGTGTAGCCGCGTTTCATGGCGGCCAGGATGCGGTCGCTTCCGTGCTGCACCGGCAGGTGCAAATGGCTCACCAGTTTCGGCACCTTCTCGTACACGTCGATCAGGCGCTGCGTGAATTCGTTGGGGTGGCTGGTGGTGTATCGGATGCGCTCGATGCCCGGGATCTCGGCGACGTATTCGATCAGCAGCGCGAAGTCAGCGATCTGTGCGCTGGCGATGTTCGACACCTTGCCGCCCATCGCTCCCCGGTAGGCGTTGACGTTCTGGCCCAGCAGCGTGACTTCCTTGACGCCTTGTTCCGCCAGCCCCGCCACTTCGACCAGCACGTCTTCGAAGGGCCGCGACACTTCCTCGCCGCGGGTGTAAGGCACCACGCAGTAACTGCAATACTTCGAGCAGCCTTCCATGATGCTGACGAATGCCGTCGCGCCATCCACCCGCGCCGGCGGCAGATGATCGAATTTTTCGATCTCCGGAAAACTGATGTCCACTTGCGGGCGCTGCTGGCGCTCGCGCTCGGCAAGCAGCTGCGGCAGCCGATGCAGCGTCTGCGGCCCGAACACCACGTCCACATACGGTGCCCGCTCGATGATGGCGGCGCCCTCCTGGCTGGCCACGCAGCCGCCCACGCCGATCAGCACGCCTTTTTGCTTGAGGTGCTTGACGCGGCCCAAGTCGCTGAACACTTTCTCCTGGGCTTTTTCGCGCACCGAACAGGTGTTGAAGAGGATCAGGTCGGCTTCCTCGACGTTGTTGGTCGGCTCGTAGCCCTGCGCGGCATGCAACAGGTCGGCCATCTTGTCCGAGTCGTACTCGTTCATCTGGCAGCCGAAGGTCTTAATGAAGATTTTTTTGGTCATGGGCGCAAACCGAAGATGATCGCGAGCAAATCGTTGAAGCGCTTGTACCCTTGCGGGTCGCCGGTGTTCGCGCCGCCGAGCTTGCTGTATTCATCGGGCGTGAGGATCCACGCTTCGTGCACCAGACCGGCCGCGTCCCGGCGGTAGACCACCGGCAACACCTTGCCGACGATGCCGCCCGAGAGGACCAGCATGTTGTTGAGGTCCCGGATGCGCGAACCGGGGGAGAGCCGGTCGGGTTTGCCGTCCATCGTGATGACGGGGGGCAGCGTGACCACCATCTGGCCCAAAACCACGTCTTTCGGCGCTTCGCGCTTGATGCCTTGGGACAGCGCTGCGGTGGGAAACGAAAGCGAGAGACCGGTCAGGGCCAGGCAGAGGGCCAGCGGCAAGCCGGCCAATGTTCGCGGGCAGCGGTTCATGGTTTAGATCCAGAGGCTGTCGAAAGGCCGAGGCACGGTGACCTCGGGCGAAGCCCAAGTTTAACAAAGCGACTCATGGGGCTGCTGCTTTCGTTCTTATACTTGCCGTCGCCCTTCAGGAGTTGCAATTGAACCTGGTCGACAGCTTCGCCGACGTGTCGCGCTTCGTGCGCGTCAGGCGCGACATCCATTCCCATCCGGAACTGGGCTTCGAGGAGCACCGCACGTCGAAACTGGTGGCGCAGATGCTTGCCGAATGGGGCATCGAGGTGCACACCGGTATTGCCGGCACCGGGGTGGTCGGCGTATTGCGATGCGGCGCCGGCGAACGCAGCATCGGCTTGCGGGCCGACCTCGACGCACTGCCGCTGCAGGAAGAAAACCGTTTTGCGCACCGCTCGCAGCACGACGGCCGCATGCATGCGTGCGGCCACGACGGGCACACGACGATGTTGCTGGCAGCGGCCTGGCATCTGGCGCAAGCGCGCGACTTCGACGGCACGGTGAATTTCATCTTCCAGCCGGCCGAGGAAATGGGCAAGGCCGGCGCGTTGAAGATGATCCAGGACGGCTTGTTCGAGCGCTTCCCGTGCGACGCCGTGTTCGCGCTGCACAATTTTTCCATCGGGCAGGTCGGCAACTTTGCCGTCAACCACGGCGCGCTGATGGCGTCGAGCAATACCTGGCGTGTGGACATCACCGGTCGCGGCACGCACGCCTCGATGCCCCATACCGGACTCGATCCCGTGGCAGCCGCGATCAACCTCGGGCAGCAGCTGCAGACCTTGCTGCCGCGCGTGGTCGACTCGCGGGAACGCGCTTTGCTGGCCGTCACGCAGATCCAGGGATCGGATGCTCCCAACGTCATTCCAGACAAGGCCTGGGTGGGCGGCACGGTGCGCACCTTCTCGATCGACGCGCTCGATCGCATCGAAGCCGGCTTGCGCCAGTTGGCGAGCCACACCGCGCAGGCGCACGGCTGCAGTGCCGAGGTGAGTTTCCGGCGGGCCTCGCCGCCTCTGGTGAATCACGAGCGCGAAGCGCGCTTCGCGGCGCAGGTGATGCGTGAAGTGGTCGGCGACGAGCGCGTCGATGAAAACTATCCGGCGGTGCTGGCCGCGGAGGACTTTGCCCACATGCTGCGCGTCAAGCCGGGCTGCTATGCGTTCATCGGCAATGGCGACGGCGGCCATCGCCTGCCCGATCACGGCGCCGGGCCTTGCACCATTCACAACACCTCGTTCGATTTCAACGACGAGATCATCCCCATCGGCGCCAGTTATTTCGTGCGCCTCGCCCAGCGCTGGCTAGGACTCACTCAATCTAAGGAAATCTCATGAGCATCGGACCGGTTCGCCTCCAACGTCTGCGCAGTGCCGGAGTCGCGCTGGTGCTCGCCTTGCTGGCAGGCTCGCCGGCGCTGGCGCAACGCATCATTCACATCGTCGTTCCGTTCGGGCCGGGCGCGGTGCAGGACACGGTGGCGCGCACCTTCAACAACGAGCTCGGCCAGCTGCTCAATGCGGCGGTGGTGGTGGAGAACCGGGCCGGCGCGGGCGGCACCATTGGCACGGCGATGGTCGCGAAGTCGGCGCCGGACGGCAATACCCTGGTGCTGGGCGCCGCCAGCCACAACCTGGCGGGGCACCTGTATTCCAAGCTCTCCTACGACCCAGTCAAGGATTTCGTCGGCGTTACCTACCTCGGCAACTCCGGCTACGTGATCGCTGCGCCCAGCAACGTCGGCGTCAGCAACCTGGCGGATTACATCAAGCTGGTGAAATCCAAGCCGGGCGGATACAACTATGCGTCGGCCGGCAACGGCAGTGCGACGCACCTGGGAATGGCGTCGTTCCTGGCGCAAGCCGGCGCGCAGATGCAGCACATCCCCATGAAGTCCACCGGCGATGCCGTGAACGAGGTGCTCGCCGGACGCGTGCAAGGCGTGGTGCCGGCGGTGATCGGCGTGGTCGGGTTCAAGCAGGACCCGCGCATCAAGCTGCTCGCTTATACCGGCGCCAAGCGCTCGCGTTTTCTGCCCGAGTTGCCGACGGTTGCGGAGGCGGGCCTGCCGGGCTATCACTTCGATTCCTGGTTCGGCTTGCTGGCGCCCGCTGCCACGCCCAAGGCAGAGGTTGAACGCATCAACGCCGCCATGCAGAAGGTGCTGGCCGACCCGGCCGTGCAGCAGCGGTTCGCCACTCTGGGCGTCGAACCTGCGCCGATGAGCAGCGACGAGTTCCAGAAGCTGCTGCGGGCCGATTACGAAACGGCAGGGCAAATCGTGAAGGCCTCGGGCGCCAAGATCGAGTGAAGTCCTGGCCGCAGGCCTGAGCAGGCTGCGACTGAACAGCGGCGGCCGCCGACTTTCGCGCGCGCCGCTTGCTGACAAGGCCGTGGCGGCGCTCGGCCAACACTGGGCGCCATGGATGAACCCACCCACGCCAACGAGAGCCGATTTTGGGACGAGGTCGCCGAATGGCTGTTGGGTGGCCGGGCCATCGCCGCGGCCGGCTTGACCCCCGATGAAATCGAAGCCTTCCTGCGATACATGCAGGAACGGCAGGAGCCGCGCTGACCTGCTCGCGCGATGGCTAGCACAAGAACCGATGTGCGGCCATCAAGACGCGGACGCCGATGCGGCGTGGTGCAGCAGCGCCGCCGCAGCGACCAGCATGGGCAGTTCGCTGTTCCTGGACTCGCAGCGCAAGGTGTCGAAGTGGCACAGGGCGCCCCAGCGAGCTCCTTGGCCGTCATTGATGACGGCGCCGCAATACGAGAGAACCGAGCTCGCTTGCATGGATGGAAACCGCCGATCGATACGGCCGTCGGGACTGTCCACGGCCTCGCCGGTCTCGTGCAAGTGAGCGCAATACGCTTGCGCCAGCGGCACGTCCTCGCCCCGCATCACTGTCGCGTCCCACTTGTCCACGAGGGCGACGCTGCGCAGCATCTCGGCGTCGAAGCGGTACACGCCGGTAAAACGGTGCGGAGTACGGCCGTTCAAGAACAGCAGGCCGGCTCGTAGCCCGTCTTCCAGGCGGGTGTTGAAGGCCGCCAGGTCTTTCGCGAGCGGTGACGCAACCTCAAGGTTGGGCGGCCGTGGTCGCAGTGAAGGGCCAACGGTCAATGAGCAATCTCCATTCACCCACTTTAACGACGCGCGCTGCCGGGTCTGTAGGCGAAGGTCACCAGCTTGCGCTGGCACATATGCCGTGACAAGGGCAACGGGGCCAAGCAAAAATTGTCATCCTTACACATGCTCGGCCAATGTATAAGGATTCGTGCCGCCGATCCTGGATTGATGAACGCACCACCAATGAGGGCGCGGTGTTTTCATAGGACATCGTGTTTGGCGGCACCTCCTTTAGCAGCCATGTTTTCTCCCCATGTAGCCGTCGTAAGTGACTGGCCCTGAGCCTGTGACGCGCCGCTTGTCGATCAACGCGGTCTGGCTGCGCGGGCGTGCTTCCACCCTTCCCGGGGGACGCTGCCCGTCAGTGCTCGTTTTTCTTCTTGATATGTGACATCAAGCTGGTAGAGCCCTGACCGGACCGAGAGCCTAGCTTCGTGTCGCTTGTGTGGCCCTGCAGTTCTTCCTCGAGCAACACATTGATCCGCTCCAGCTCGTCGGCTGCGTGTTGCACTTCCTCTTCTGCGACTATTGTCCGCTCGGCTGCGCGCCAAATAGTGGCAACGTCCCCCCGCGGCAGCGCTTGCGAGAGTGCAAGGTTGGCGCCGTCAAGTTCATGTTTGGCCTTCAACACCCGGGCTTGCGCTCGCTCGGCCCTTTCCTTGACTGCAGCCGTCAACGACTTGGACGAAAGTACGGACATGTTCTGCTCCGTTTCGCGTATCACGATGGGCACGCTGTAGCGCGCATCTGAGCGGCTCATGCGCAAGGATTGGCGCCCCAGCCTCCTAATACCGTACGTCAGATTGGAATCCAGAGAGTAGGTTTGTTTCCCGTTGTCATGTGCGACAACGTCAGCGCACGAGAAGCCCCGGCCGAGCGACCGCAAGCCTTTGTGGCCGGCAACCTGCTGCTGACCAAGGGCCTAGACGCCGCGAACAGACCCACTCTGAAGGCGCAACTGCTCACTGGGCGCGGTCACTCGCATCACCGGCAATGGGATCGCCATCGCAGGTACGGAGATCGGTGCTCGCCGCAAAAGCAGCAAAGCCTCGGCCGACTGTTGGCCGCAGACTTGGTGGTGTCTTGTCATCACGGCCGGTATGGGGGCGGAAATCGTCGGCGATATGACGCTTGAGTACGAGGCTATGCCTTTTGGACGAC
>JAQGMT010000028.1 GCA_028292185.1 Ramlibacter sp.
TCATTGTCTGCGGTCTGATTGAAAGGTCGGTATGTTCAGGATCGAATTGAAGAAACTTCGTGCCTACGGTCTGGTGATGGCGCTGGCCGTTGCGGCCACCGTGGCGCTGATGCCTGCGCAGCCGGTCGTGGCGCAAGCGCGCGCGCTGCCCGACTTCACCGACCTGGTCGAGCAGGTCGGCCCGTCCGTGGTCAACATCCGCACCCTCGAGCGCTCGCGCGGCACTGCCATCGGCCAGGGGCAGATCGACGAGGACATGCAGGAATTTTTCCGGCGCTTTTTCGGCCAGCCGATGCCGGGCGCTCCGCGCCAGGGGCCGCGCCCCGATCGCCCGCAACCTGACCGGCCCCAACCCGAGCGCCCGCAGCCGGACGACGAGCAGAGCCAGCCGCGCGGCGTCGGCTCGGGTTTCATTCTCACGGCGGACGGTTTCGTGATGACCAATGCCCACGTCGTGGAAGGCGCCGAGGAGGTGATGGTCACTCTGCCGGACAAGCGCGAGTTCAAGGCGCGCATCGTGGGCTATGACAAGCGCACCGACGTCGGCGTCATCAAGATCGAAGCCACCGGGCTGCCCGCCGTCAAGGTGGGCGACGTCACACGCCTGAAGGTGGGCGAGTGGGTGATGGCCATCGGTTCCCCGTTCGGCCTGGAAAACACCGTCACGGCCGGGATCGTCAGCGCCAAGCAGCGCGATACCGGCGATTACCTGCCGTTCATCCAGACCGACGTGGCGATCAATCCCGGCAACTCCGGCGGTCCGCTGATCAACATGCGCGGCGAAGTCGTGGGCATCAACAGCCAGATCTATTCGCGCTCGGGCGGCTTCATGGGCATCTCGTTCGCCATCCCGATCGACGAAGCGATCCGCGTGGCCGAGCAGCTGCGCACGTCGGGGCGCGTTTCGCGCGGCCGCATCGGCGTGCAGATCGACCAGGTGTCCAAGGACGTCGCCGAATCGATCGGGCTGGGCAAGCCGCAGGGCGCACTGGTGCGCAGCGTCGAAGGCGGTTCACCGGCCGACAAGGCGGGCGTCGAGGCCGGCGACATCATCACCAAGTTCGACGGCAAGGCGATCGACAAGGCCTCGGACCTGCCGCGCATGGTCGGCAATACCAAACCCGGCACGCGCGCGACCGTCACCGTGTTCCGCAGGGGCGGCTCGAAGGATCTCGCCGTCACCATCGCCGAGCTCGAACCCGAAAAGCCGGCGCGCCCCGTCGCTGAGAAACCAGAGAAGCCGAAGGGCTCGCCGGCCGCGCAGTCCATCGGGCTGTCCGTCAGCGATCTGACCGACGCGCAGCGCAAGGAACTCAAGCTCAAGGGAGGCGTGAAGGTGGAAGCTGTCACCGCCGGCGCAGCGAGGGCCGGCATCCGCGAGGGCGACATCATCGTGGGCGTCGGCAACACGGAGATCACGAGCGTGAGGGACTTCGATGCCGTGGTCGCCAAGATCGACAAGAGCAAGGCGATTCCGGTGTTGTTGCGCCGGGGCGAGCTGGCAACGTACCTTGTGATCAGGCCTGCGCGCTGAGCTCCCGGGCGGCAGTGACAAAGCCCCAGCCCCAAGTCGGGTTTGGGGCTTTTCCGTCACGGGGAATTTTTTTTCAGCTCAGCCTTGCACCCCATGGCCCAGCAAAAAGCCAGGGCTGATGTTGGTGTCTGCTAACTTAAACTGAGCCTTTAGCGACTTCTGGTTAGAATCCAGGCATCTCATCGGGCCCCAGCGGTATATGGCTATTTCGCCAATACGCCATAGGAAGCAATTCCGGCGTGGTCCGCACCCGATCCACACACGGCCCACATGTTGTCCTTCCTGAGCTCTTCCAAAATTGTGGATAAGTTGTGAATAAAATCCATGTTGCTGGTCCGCAACGAGCCCGGCCCGCGCCTGCTTCGTCTGTACGTCCGGGGCTTTTTGCCTACAATGAAGCTCCAACTATCGCAGTTGCCATAGATTGTTGGTTCAGGGCGCGTCGCTACTCGACGCGCCCTTTTTTCTTTTCCACCCCCGTTTGAATTCAATCACTTAAGCGTTCCCGTTGATGAATCACATCAGAAACTTTTCGATCATCGCGCACATCGATCATGGCAAATCGACGCTCGCCGACCGCTTGATCCAGCGTTGCGGCGGACTGTCGGATCGCGAGATGGAAGAGCAAGTTCTCGACTCGATGGATCTCGAAAAAGAGCGTGGGATAACCATCAAGGCGCAGACCGCCGCGCTGCATTACAAAGCGAACGACGGACAGGTCTACAACCTCAATCTGATCGACACGCCCGGCCACGTGGATTTCTCGTACGAAGTGTCGCGCTCGCTGTCCGCGTGCGAGGGCGCGCTGCTGGTCGTCGATGCGAGCCAGGGCGTGGAAGCGCAGACGGTGGCCAATTGCTACACCGCTCTGGATCTCGGCGTGGAAGTGGTTCCAGTGCTGAACAAGATGGACTTGCCGCAGGCGGATCCGGAAAACGCGAAGGCGGAAATCGAAGACGTGATCGGCATCGACGCGAGCAACGCCATTCCGTGCTCCGCCAAGACCGGTATGGGCATCGACGAAATTCTGGAAGCGGTCGTCTCGCGGATCCCGGCGCCGCGCGGCAATCCCGACGGCGCCTTGCGCGCGATGATCGTCGACAGCTGGTTCGACAGCTACGTCGGCGTGGTCATGCTGGTGCGGGTGGTGGATGGCAAAGTGAGCCGCGGCGATCGCATCAAGCTGATGGCCACCGGCGCCACCTACAACGCCGACAACCTCGGGGTCTTCACCCCCGCCGACGAACCGCGGGAATTCCTGAAAGCGGGCGAGGTGGGCTATCTCATCGCGGGCATCCGGGAATTGCAGGCCGCGAAGGTCGGCGACACGGTCACGCAGATCAAGACCGGCACGGGCGGCGCCGCATTCACGGCGACCGAAGCACTGCCGGGCTTCAAGGAAATCCAGCCCCAGGTCTTCGCCGGCCTCTACCCCACCGAGTCGAACCAGTACGACTCGCTGCGCGACGCGCTGGAAAAACTCAAACTCAACGATTCGTCGCTGCACTACGAGCCGGAAGTGAGCCAGGCGCTGGGATTCGGCTTTCGCTGCGGATTCCTCGGCCTGCTGCACATGGAGATCGTGCAGGAGCGCCTCGAGCGCGAATTCGACCAGGACCTGATCACCACGGCGCCGAGCGTCGTCTACGAGGTGCAGAAGGCCGATGGCGAAACCATCATGGTGGAGAACCCGTCGAAGGTCCCCGACCAGGGCCGCATCCTGGAAATCCGGGAACCGATCGTGACCGTGCACCTGTACATGCCGCAGGAATACGTCGGCCCGGTGATGACGCTGGCCAACCAGAAGCGCGGCGTCCAGCTGAACATGGCCTACCACGGCAAGCAGGTGATGCTGACCTACGAGATGCCGCTGGGCGAGATCGTCCTGGACTT
>JAQGMT010000056.1 GCA_028292185.1 Ramlibacter sp.
CACCTGGACGAAAAAGTCGCGCGCCTGCACCTGAAAAAGGTGGGCGCCATGCTGACGGAACTGACCGACATGCAGGCCGAGTACATCGGCGTGCCGAAACAAGGTCCGTACAAGCCCGACACTTATCGGTATTGATGTATTTCTCCCTCCCCCGGAGGGGGAGGGGATAAGACCACTTATGCGTGCCGACCAACTTCTCGTCGAACGCGGGCTCGCCAGTTCGCGCTCGCAAGCACAGCGCCTGATCGCATCGGGCGTGCGCTGGCGAGACCATGGCGCATGGAAGGCCGTGGGCAAGAACGGCGATGAGCTGCCGTCCGAAGCCTCGATCGAATTGCTCGATAGTGCCGAGGCCCGCTATGTTTCGCGCGGCGGGCTGAAGCTCGAAGGCGCATTGAAGGCGAGCGGCGTCGAGGTTGCGGGCATGGTGTGCCTCGATGTCGGGCAATCCACCGGCGGCTTCACCGATTGCCTGTTGCAGCTGGGCGCGCAGCGGGTCACGGGTGTGGACGTCGGGCACGGCCAACTGCACGCCAACCTGCGCGCCGATCCGCGCGTTGTCGCCATCGAAAAGGTGAATGCGCGCGAGTTGACTGCGGACCAGGTCGGAGGCGATTTCGACCTGGTGGTCGGCGATCTGTCCTTCATTTCCATGACTTTGGTGCTGCCCGCCTTGGCGCCGCTGCTCAAGCCCGCGGGCAAGTTGCTGATGCTGGTGAAACCGCAGTTCGAGTTGCAGCCCGGCCAGGTGGGCAAGCACGGCATCGTTTCCGATCCGGCGCTGTATGCGGTGGTGGAAAAGCGCGTGCGCGATTGCTGCGCCTCGCTGGGCCTGGAGGTGCAGGGCTGGTACGACAGCCCCATCACCGGTGGCGACGGCAACCGCGAATACTTTGTCTATGCAATCCCAGCGCAAGGAAAGCCATGAGCTCGAGTGAAGGCGGCAAAGCGGCATTCCCGATCAGCCTCGAATTCTTTCCGCCCAAGACCGAAGAAGGCGCAGCCAAGTTGCGCAAGGCCCGGCGCGCGCTCTATGCGCTGAAACCCGAGTTCTGCTCGGTAACGTACGGCGCCGGCGGCTCGACCCAGCAAGGCACATTCGACACCGTGGCGGAGATCCTCGAAGAAGGTGTTCCTGCGGCGTCGCATCTGTCGTGCGTAGGCGCCACCCGCGAGCGGGTGCGCGAGGAACTGCACATGCTCAAGTCCATCGGCGTCAAGCGCCTGGTCGCCTTGCGCGGCGACTTGCCCAGCGGCTATGGGATGGGCGGGGAGTTTCAATACGCGAGCGAGCTGGTCGAATTCATCCGGGCGGAAACCGGTGACGATTTCCGCATCGAAGTCGCTTGCTATCCCGAAATGCACCCGCAGGCGCGGTCCCCGCAATCGGACCTGCAGGCGCTGGCGGCGAAGGTGCGCGCGGGAGCCAACTCGGCCATCACGCAATACTTCTTCAACCCCGATGCCTATTTCCGGTTTGTCGATGACGCCAGAAAGGCGGGCATCGATGTGCCGATCGTTCCGGGGATCATGCCCATCGCCAACTCCACGCAGCTGCTGCGGTTTTCCGATAGCTGCGGCGCCGACATCCCGCGCTGGATACGGCTGCGCCTGCAGGCCTTCGGCGACGACACTGCGTCGATTCGCGCGTTCGGGCTCGACGTGGTGACGCAGCTTTGCGAGCGCTTGCGCGCCGGTGGCGCCCAGTGCTTTCACTTCTACACGATGAACCAGGCCAAGCCGATCGTGGAGATCTGCCGCCGCATTGTCCTGCCCGGCTAGGCACTTTTGCGCCCACGCGGTGGACGCGCCGCGGGCTCCGGCGCCCGGGTGTGGCTCTTCCTGCGCTGTGTTCGCGATCGCATTCGCGCGCACGAGGTGTACACCATGAGGTGTATTTCCGATTGCCTCGCGCGCGTCCCGCCGTACATCCTCAGGTGTATTTCCATTGACCGCCGCAGGGCCTATCTTTTGTTCCGGCAACTTCAATCCGGGAGAAGGCAGCGACTTCGTCGACCGGTGAGCGCCCGACAGGGCTCCCCACCTCGCCGCAGCCGCACCACCCCCGCGGCTTGGAGCAGAGGGGTCGTTTCTCCCTTTCTTCTTGGGACCAGGGCTATGCCACGTCGCTGCGGCCGAGCCCGTGCTGGACGGCGGACCGTGATGGGCGGTGCGCGCGCGGCCCAGGAGGCGTTGAAGTATGCGTTGGACAACGCCAACAACAACTTCAACTTCGTGCAGGCGCGGCCTTGCACGTTCACGTTCAACTGAACTGCGCACCGGCTCGGCCTTGCTTCTTAGCGCTCGCCGTTTGATGGCGATGTTGGCCGTCGGCAACGTCACTGAAGTGCTCGGTTTTTGGTGCTGTTCTGGCAGGCAGAGCCGTGCAACAACTGATGAGATCCGGGAGTGCCTTCGTGTCGTGGCAATACGGCCGTGCCCGTGTCCTAGATGGGGCAGGACAAACCTCCACTAAACAAGGATGAACCTCCCATATCGGGGCTTCTGGCTTCGCGGAGACTCATTGCACA
>JAQGMT010000072.1 GCA_028292185.1 Ramlibacter sp.
GTCTCCACGAAACTCAGGTGGCGCGGTGAAATTTCCGCTTCTTCGGCCAGCTCCGACTGGCTCAGTCGCCGCCGCTGGCGCCAGTGGCGCAAGTGTTCGCCGAAGGCGGGCGGCGCGGCGCGCCGTACGGAATCGATCGCGATGTTCATGGCCGCATCGTAGTGCGGTGCGACGGCGGGCCCATGACCCGCGAGGTAATCGACGCGCCGCGGGCTGCGGCGAATCAGTTGTGCTCCGGGAAGCCAGCGGCCATCAGGCAGGAACCCGGCTTTCTTGTATGCTGTGAAACACCGGGCGCCGCGCGGCGCCCGCGTCGCATTCCACTCCCAGCATCCCAAGAAAGATCCCAGCCATGACCCGCGTTTTCAATTTCAGCCCCGGCCCCGCGACCCTGCCCGAGCCGGTGCTGCGCAAGGCGGCCGAAGAGATGCTCGACTGGCACGGCAGCGGCATGTCGGTGATGGAGATGAGCCATCGCGGCAAGGAGTTCATCGCCATCCACGCCGAGGCCGAGGCCCTGCTGCGCGAGCTGCTCGGCGTGCCGTCCAATTACAAGGTGCTGTTCATGCAAGGCGGCGCGATCGGCGAGAACGCCATCGTCCCGATGAACCTGATGGGCAAGAGCGGCAAGGCCGATTACGTCAGCACCGGCGACTGGTCCAAGAAGTCGATCAAGGAAGCCAAGACCTACGGCAAGGTGAACATCGCCGCATCGGCCGAGGCCAGCAATTTCACGGCGATTCCCAAGCAGAAGGAATGGAAGCTCGATCCCGAAGCGTCTTACGTGCACATCTGCTCGAACGAAACCATCGGCGGGGTCGAGTACCACTGGACGCCCGACACCGGCGCGGTGCCGCTGGTGGCCGACATGTCATCCAACATCCTCTCGCGGCCGGTGGACATCGCGAAGTACGGGCTGATCTATGCCGGCGCGCAAAAGAACATGGGCCCGTCGGGCGTCACCGTCGTCATCGTGCGCGACGACCTGCTGGGCCACGCGCTGCCCATCACCCCGACCGCCTTCAACTACCAGCTGCAGGCGGAAAGCGACTCGATGTACAACACGCCGCCCACCTACGCGATCTACATCGTCGGGCTGGTCTGCAAGTACCTGAAGGAGCAGGGCGGCCTGAAGGCCATGGAAGCGCACAACCAGGCCAAGGCGGCCCTCCTGTACGACTACCTGGACAACAGCGCCTTCTATCGCAATCCGGTGGCCAGGGAAGACCGCTCGCTGATGAACGTGCCGTTCAAGCTGAAGGACGAGTCGCTCGATGACGCTTTCCTGAAGGGCGCGCAGGCCAAGGGCATGATCCAGCTCAAGGGCCATCGTTCGGTCGGCGGGATGCGCGCATCGATCTACAACGCCATGCCGGTCGAAGGCGTGAAGGCGCTGGTGGCCTACATGAAGGAATTCGAGGCGCAGCATGGCTAGCGCGCCGCGCTTTCGCGTGCTGGTGCTCAACCAGATTTCCGCGAATGGCCTGAAGCGCCTGCCGCCGGAGAACTACGCCACCGGCAAGGATGTCGCCGAGCCCGATGCGATCCTGGTGCGATCGGCGGACATGCATGGCGTCGCCATCGCGCAAAGCGTCAAGGCGATCGGACGCGCCGGCGCGGGTACCAACAACATTCCGGTGAAGGCCATGAGCGCGCGCGGCGTGCCGGTGTTCAATGCCCCGGGCGCCAATGCCAACGCGGTCAAGGAACTGGTGGTGGCGGGCATGCTGATCGCGGCGCGCAACCTCGCTCCGGCGCAGCGCTTCGTCGAGCAGCTCGATCCCGCGACGCCGGACCTCGACAAGGTGGTGGAGGAAGGCAAGAAGAATTTCGCCGGCTGCGAATTGGCCGGCCAGACGCTGGGCATCGTCGGCCTGGGGAAGATCGGCTGCCTGGTGGCGGACGCCGCGATCAAGTTGGGGATGAACGTGCTGGGCTACGATCCGGAGATCACGGTGGATGCGGCCTGGAGCTTGCCGGCGCAAGTGAAGAAGGCGTCCAGCGTCGCCGATGTGCTGAAGAACGCCAACTTCATCAGCCTGCATGTGCCGCTCGTTGAAGCAACGCGCGACTTGGTAAATGAAAAAAACGTGACGCTCATGAAGGATGGCGCGGTGCTGCTGAACTTCTCACGGGAAGGCGTGGTGAACGATGCCGCCGTGCTCGGGGCGCTCGGCGGTGGCGAGCTCGGCTGGTATGTGTGCGACTTTCCGGGCGGCAAGATCCTCAAGCACCCGAAGGTGGTGGCGTTGCCGCACCTGGGCGCGTCCACCCGCGAAGCCGAAGAGAACTGCGCCATCATGGTGGCCGACCAGTTGCGCGACTACCTGGAGAACGGCAACGTCGTCAACGCGGTTAACTTTCCCAATGTGGCGATGCCGCGCGAATCGCGCTTTCGCGTCGCGATCGCCAACGCGAATGTGCCCAACATGCTGGGCCAGATCTCCACCGCGATGGCCCACGCCGGGCTGAACATCCACAACATGGTCAACAAGTCGCGCGGCGACATGGCCTACACCTTGGTCGACGTCGACAGCGCCTTGACCGACGCCGTCATTGCCGCGCTGCGCGGCATCGAAGGCGTGCTCGCGGTCAGGTACCTGCCCCAGATGGAATAGGCCGGGGCCGCGTGGGCGGCGGGAAGACTCGGCCGCCACAGAAATTTGCGTCTGGCGGCAAAATGGAGTCAACACCAAATACACCCGAGGTCGAGATGCCCAACGCTTTTGCGCATACCCTGAAGACTTTCAAAGCCGGCGGGGGCAACACCGGCAAGTTTTATTCGCTGCCGGCCCTGGCCGAGCAATATCCCAAGGTTGCGCGCTTGCCGGTGTCGATGCGCATCGTGCTGGAGTCGGTGCTGCGCAATTGCGACGGCGGCAAGGTCACGGGCGAACATGTCCAGCAGGTTGCGAATTGGCTGCCTCACGCTGAGCGCACCGATGAGATTCCATTCGTCGTCGCCCGCGTGATCTTGCAGGACTTCACTGGGGTGCCGCTGCTGGCCGACCTGGCGGCCATGCGCAGTGTCGCTGCGCGGCTGGGCAAGAAGCCGGGCGCGATCGAGCCCTTGGTGCCGGTGGACCTGGTGGTCGATCACTCGATCATGGTCGATCGCTACGGCACCGCGGACGCGCTCGACTTGAACATGAAGCTCGAGTTCCAGCGCAATCGTGAGCGCTACGAATTCATGAAATGGGGCATGCAGGCCTTCAAGACCTTCGGCGTCGTCCCACCCGGCTTCGGCATCGTGCACCAGGTGAACCTGGAATATCTCGCGCGCGGCGTGTTCAGCACCGCGGACGGCGTTTACTACCCCGACTCGCTGGTCGGCACCGACAGCCACACCACCATGATCAACGGCATCGGCGTGGTGGGTTGGGGCGTCGGCGGCATCGAAGCCGAAGCGGCGATGCTCGGGCAGCCGGTCTACATGCTCACGCCCGACGTGGTGGGCTTCGAGCTGACCGGCCGCCTGCGCGAAGGCTGTACTTCAACCGACCTCGTGCTCACCGTCACCGAGGCCTTGCGCAAGGAGAAAGTGGTCGGCAAGTTCGTCGAATTCTTTGGCGAAGGCACGCGCACGCTCGCCGTGCCGGACCGCGCGACCATAGGCAACATGGCGCCCGAGTACGGCGCGACCATGGGCTTCTTTCCGATCGACGAAAAGACGCTCGAGTACTACCGCGGCACCGGGCGCACGCAGCAGCAGATCGATGCCTTGGAAGGCTACTTCCGCGCGCAGGGATTGTTCGGCGTGCCGCTCGCCGGCGAAATCGATTACTCGCAAGTGGTGAAGCTCGACCTCGGTTCCGTCACGCCGAGCCTGGCCGGGCCCAAGCGGCCGCAGGACCGGATCGAACTGGGCAGGGTGGCGAGCAACTTCGCCACGCTGTTCAGCAAGCCGAGTTCGGAAAACGGCTTCAACCAGCACGCCGACGTGCTGCAGACGCGGCACCTGGTGCATCTCGGCGGCGAAGAGCGCGACCCCAGGGTGCCTGCGAATCCGCCCACGCCTTTGGCCGCGGAGCGTTTCGAGATGGAGATGGAGGCCAACAAGCCGACACTCGCCTCGGCGCAATCGGAGGCGCTGCCGCCTGACGTGACAGTCCAGGACGTGACCATCGGCAATGGCGACGTGTTGATCGCCGCCATCACCAGTTGCACCAACACGTCCAACCCGGGCGTGCTGCTGACCGCGGGCCTGCTGGCCAAGAAAGCGGTGGAGGCGGGCCTTCGCGTCAAGCCGCACGTCAAGACTTCGCTGGCCCCCGGTTCGCGCATCGTCACGCAATACTTCGAGCAGTCGGGCTTGCTGCCTTACCTCGAGCAACTGGGCTTTTCGGTGGTCGGCTACGGCTGCACCACCTGCATCGGCAATTCAGGCGACCTGGCACCGGAGATCAACGAAGCCATCACCAAGAGCGATCTCGTGTGCGCGGCGGTGCTGTCGGGCAACCGCAACTTCGAGGCGCGCATCCATCCGAACATCAAGGCGAACTTCCTCGCCAGCCCGCCGCTGGTGGTGGCGTATGCCATCGCCGGCACCGTGCTGAAGGATTTGATGACCGAACCGGTCGGCCAGGGCACCGGCGGCAAGGACGTGTACCTGGGCGACATCTGGCCCACCAGCGACGAGGTGCACAAGCTGATGAAGTACGCGCTGAACGGCAAGGCTTACCGCGACAATTACGCGAAGGTCAAGAGCGATCCGGGTGCGCTGTGGCAGGAGATCCATGGCGTGGCCGGCGAAGCCTACAACTGGCCCCTGAGCACCTACATCGCCGAGCCGCCGTTCTTCAAGGACTTCGTGCTGGAGCCGATGGCCCTGCAGACGCATGGCGCCGGCGATCCGGGTGCAGCGACCGCGATCTCGGTGCAAGGCGCGCGCATCATGGCCCTGTTCGGCGACTCCATCACCACCGACCACATCTCCCCGGCGGGCTCGATCAAGGAAAGTTCGCCGGCCGGCCAGTGGTTGCTGGCCAACGGCGTGATGAAGCCCGACTTCAACAGCTATGGTTCGCGCCGCGGCAACCACGAAGTGATGATGCGCGGCACCTTCGCCAACGTCCGCATCAAGAACCTCATGATCCCCGCGGGCGCTGACGGTTCGCGTGAAGAAGGCGGCCTGACCCTCTACCGCGACGCCCAAGGGGGCAGCGAGAAGATGTTCATCTACGACGCTGCGATGCGGTACATCGCCGAGAACCGGCCCACGGTGATATTGGCCGGTGAGGAGTACGGCACCGGCTCGTCGCGCGACTGGGCGGCCAAGGGCACCCAGCTGCTCGGAATTCGCGCCGTCGTCGCCAAGAGCTTCGAACGCATCCACCGCAGCAACCTGGTCGGCATGGGCGTGCTGCCGCTGCAGTTCAAGGGCGACGAAAGCTGGCAGCACTTGCGGCTCACCGGCGAAGAGACCATCGATGTCATTCCGGACCCCGCGCTGCGTCCGCAAAGCGACGCGCTGCTGGTGGTGCACCGGCCGGACGGCAAAAAGGAGGAAATCACCGTCACGCTGCGCATCGATACGCCCATCGAGGTGGACTACTACCGCCACGGCGGCATTCTTCCCTTCGTGCTGAGGCAATTGCTGGACGACTGATTGTCCCGCCGTCGAGTGCCTGCGCGCTCTTCACGGCAAAATGGGCCAATGACTCAGCAGCTTCTCGTCGCCGGCGGTGGCATGGCCGGCCTTGCCGTCGCCATCGCGGCGGCGCGCGCCGGTTGGCAGCCGCGCTTGTTCGAGCAGGCTGCCGCCTTCAGCGAGGCCGGGGCGGGCTTGCAACTGGGACCGAACGCGACGCGGCGGCTCGACGCCTGGGGACTGGGCGCGGAGCTCGAGCGTGTCGGCGCCTTTCCACGGGAACTGCGCGTGCGCGGCGCGTGCGATGCCAAGCCGTTGGCTTCGATGGCACTCGGCACCGACTTTGCGCAGCGCTATGGCGCGCCGTACGTCACCTTGCATCGCGCCGATCTGCATGATCTGTTGCGTGGCCGCGCCCGAGCCCTCGGGACCCAGCTGAATCTGGAGTCCAGGGTCGCGGCCGTGTCGCAATCGGGGGACGGCGTCGCACTCGACCTGGACTCGGGCGGGCGGGCCGAAGGCGCTGCCTTGGCGGGCGCCGACGGCTTGTGGAGCACGGTGCGGGCACAGGTGTGGCCCGGCTCGACGGCGGCGCGGCCCACCGGCCATCTTGCCTATCGGGCCTTGTTGAAGCAGCGGGACCTGCCTGCGCATTTGCGCAGTGACGACGTGACCGTCTGGCTCGGCCCGCGGCTGCACGCGGTGACCTATCCGGTGCGGCGCGGCGAGTGGCTCAATGCCGTTGCCATCGTCGAGGGAGACTTGCCGCGCAGTGGCCAGACTTGGGACTTGCCGGCGTTCGGCGCGGATCTGCTTCGATCGTTCGAAGCCGCGAGTGCATGCGCGGAGTTGAAAGACCTGGCCAGCGCCGCGCCTTGGTGGCGCTTGTGGGTGCTGCACGATCGCGCGCCGGTGGCCGCGGCCACTGAAATGGCGCGCGGGCGAGTGGCGCTGCTCGGCGATGCCGCGCATCCGATGCGTCCGTATTTCGCGCAAGGCGCGGGCATGGCCATCGAGGATGCCGACGAGCTGGGCCGCTGTCTTTCGCTGGTGCCGGACGGCGGCGCGCAACTGCCGGCTGCCCTGTCGCTCTACGCCGCGAATCGGTGGGCGCGCAATGCGCGCGTGCAGCGCCGCTCGCAGCGCAATGGCCGCATCTTCCATGCAACGGGGGCGATGCGCGTGGCGCGCGATGCCGCCTTGAAGGTGCTGGGCGAGCGCCTGCTGGATGCGAACTGGTTGTACCGGTGACACCGCTTCTCGCGGGCCCCATTCTTCCGGCGCTGCTGCGATTGGCGCTGCCCAATGTGCTGGCGATGGCCGCCGCGGCCGCGGTGGGCATTGGCGAGACTTTCTATGTCGGCTTGCTGGGGCTGGAGCCGCTTGCCGCAATGGCGGTGGTGTTTCCCTTCGTCATGCTCACGCAGATGTTTTCTTCCGGCGCGATGGGAGGCGGTGTTTCGTCGGCGGTGAGCCGCGCGATCGGGGCGGGCGACCCGGAGCGGGCGCGCACCCTGGCGACGCATGCCGTCGTGATCGGAGCCAGTGCCGGACTGGTTTTCACCGCGCTGTTCCTGCTGGGCGGTCCGGTGCTCTATCGCTGGCTGGGCGCGCGCGCGGGCGTGCTCGATCAAGCGGTCCTGTATTCGCAAGTGGTGTTCTGTGGCGCCTTGCCGATCTGGCTGTGCAACACGCTCATTTCGGTATTGCGCGGTGCGGGCAACATGCGCATTCCGTCGGCCACGATCCTGGTCGCGTGTGTCGTGCAGGTCGCCATCGGTGCGGGGCTGGGGCTCGGGCTGGGGCCACTGCCGAAGCTGGGCATGGCCGGCATCGCCCTCGGGCAGGTCATCGCTTACACCCTGATCATGGCGTTCCTGTTCTGGTACCTGATCGCCGGCCCTGCGTCCTTGCGTTTGTCCCTGTGGGGCGTCACCTTGCGACGCGGCATGTTCCACGACATCCTGAAGGTCGGCGCGCTGGCCTGCCTTTCTCCGCTGCAGACGGTGCTGGTGATCATGATCGTCACGGCGCTGGTTGCGCGCTACGGCGTGCAGCCGCTCGCGGGCTACGGCATCGGCGCGCGGCTGGAGTTCCTCCTGGTTCCGATTGCGTTCGGCGTGGGTGTCGCGGCCGTGCCCATGGTGGGCATGGCGATCGGCGCCGGCGATGTGCAGCGCGCGCGCCGCGTCGCCTGGGTTGCCGGCGCGGTATCGGCGTGCGTGCTGGGTTCAATCGGACTGCTGGTGTCGCTGCTGCCGGACGCATGGGCGGCGCTATTCACCAGCGACGCGCAAGTGCTCGCGTCGGCGCGGCAGTACCTGCGGTGGGCGGGGCCGGCATTCGCTTTCTTCGGACTGGGCTTGACCCTGTACTTTGCGTCGCAGGGCTCGGGCAAGGTGCTCGGCCCGGTGCTCGCGGCCTCGGCCAGGCTGGTCTTCGTGGCTGGCGTGGGTGCGCTGTTGGTCTGGCAGGCCGCTCCGGTCTGGACGCTGTTCGCCCTGGTCGGCGCGGCGATGGCCGTCTACGGCCTGGTGACTGCGGCGGCGGTGTACTTCACCGTCTGGGGAACGCCGCAGCCGGTGACCTAGCTCACAGTGCGTCAACCGGCGGGCACGCAATGGCGTTGCAATGGCCTGTACAAACGTACAGTTCAGTCACTCACCCAGGAGAGCACGCCATGGAACTGCAGACCGCGCACCAGATCATCGACACGCTGGCCCAGGGAATCCACCCCGTCACGGGCGAAGCGATGCCTGAAGACAGCCCCTACAACGCACCGCCGGTGATCCGCGCGCTGTTCGCGGTGTCGCAGGCGCTGCAAGGGCAAGCGCCCCGTACGGCGCGGCGCGAGCCGCCGTCGAACGCGGGCAAGGCGTGGCGTGGCGAAGAAGACGCGAAGCTGGCGTCGGCATTCGATGCGGGCACCGAGTTGAAGCAGCTGGCGGCCGATCTGGGCCGCACGCCCTTCGCTGTGGAGACCCGCCTGATCAAGCTCGGCAAGTTGCCGGTGCGGGTCGGGCGCTTCGGCGCGCCCGCAGCCTAGCGCTTAAGCCACGCGTCCCAGCAAGAGGTACTCCATCAGTGCCTTTTGCACGTGCATGCGGTTCTCGGCTTCGTCCCACACGACGGACTGCGGCCCGTCGATCACGTCCGCCTCGACTTCCTCGCCGCGGTGCGCGGGCAGGCAATGCATGAACAGCGCGTCGGGCTTGGCGGCACGCATCATCTCGGTGTCCACGCACCAATCGGCGAAGGCTTTGCGCCGGGCTTCGTTCTCGGCTTCATAACCCATGCTGGTCCACACGTCGGTGGTCACCAGGTCGGCATCGCGGCAGGCGTCCATCGGGTCCTTGAAGACCTTGTAGCTGTCGGTGCTGCGGATGCCGGCAACGGCCTGGTCCACTTCGTAGCCGGTGGGCGTGCTCAGGTGCACCTTGAATCCGAGCAG
>JAQGMT010000108.1 GCA_028292185.1 Ramlibacter sp.
TACCAACAGGAGGTGGACCTGCACACGCTCTTCAAGGACGTCGCGCACGAATATGTGCAGGTCGCGATGGTGCCGGCGCAGATCCGGCATCTGGTCGATCGCGCGATGCGCATTGCGCGTGACCAGCGCACCGTCACGTGCGTGATCGTGCCGAGCGACCTGCAGGAGATGGACGCGGTGGACCAGCCGCCGCGCGAACATGGCACCGTTCACAGCGGCATCGGCATGACGGCCAAGCGCATCGTGCCCGACCAGCTGGACCTGGCCGCCGCGGCGGAGGTGTTGAACGCCGGCCGCAAGGTGGCGATCCTGGCCGGGGCCGGCGCGCTGCACGCGACCGACGAGTTGCTGCAGGTAGCGGACCGGCTGGGCGCCGGCATTGCGAAGGCGCTGCTGGGCAAGACCGCGGTGCCCGACGACTTGCCGAACGTCACCGGCGCCATCGGGCTGCTGGGCACGCAGCCCAGCTGGGAAATGATGAGTGCTTGCGACACCTTGTTGATGGTCGGGTCGAGCTTCCCGTATTCCGAATTCCTGCCCAAGGAAGGCCAGGCGCGCGGCGTCCAGATCGACCTGGACGGCCGCAAGCTCGGGCTGCGCTACCCGATGGAGATCAACCTGGTCGGCGACAGCAAGCTCACCTTGCAGGCGCTGCTGCCGCTGCTGCACACGCAGCAGGATCGTGGCTGGCGCGAGGAGATCGAAAGCAACGTGAGCCAGTGGTGGAAGGTGCTGGAAGCACGCGCGATGACCGAAGCGCGTCCCATCAACCCGCAGCGGGTGTTCTGGGAGCTGTCTGCGCGCTTGCCCGACAACTGCATCCTCACCTGCGATTCCGGCACCACGGCCGCGTGGTACGCGCGCGACCTGAAGGTGCGCCGCGGCATGATGGGCTCGCTCTCCGGTGGCCTTGCGACCATGGGTCCTTCGGTGCCGTATGCGCTGGCCGCGAAGATGGCGCATCCGCAGCGGGTGGTGGTCGCCATCTCGGGCGACGGCGCGATGCAGATGATCGGCATCAACGGCCTGATCACGATCGCCGACCAGTACAAGCACTGGGCCGATCCGCGACTGCTGGTGATCGTACTCAACAACGCGGACCTGAACATGGTGACCTGGGAGCAGCGGGGGCTGTCGGGCGATCCCAAGTTCAACGACTCGCAGGTGCTGCCTTCGTTTCCCTATGCGGAGTACGCGCGCTCGCTCGGGCTGGGTGGAATCCGGGTGACCGAGCCGGGCTCGATCGCCGCCGCCTTCGACGAAGCGCTGCGGTCCGATCGCCCCGTGCTGCTCGAGATGGTGACCGACGCCAACGTGCCGCCGTTGCCGCCCCATGTCAGCGCCAAGCAGGGCAGGGCCTATGCCAAGGCGCTGATCCACGGCGACCCGCAAGCCATCGAGGTCATCGTGGCCACCGCCAAGGAATGGTGGGCCGGTATCACGGGCGGCAAGCACCGTGGATGAGCGCGCCGCGGCGCGTCTGCTCGACCATCTCCGCACTCGCCGAACGCCGCGCATTTGCCGGCGCGAGCCCCTGCGCGCGGCCCTGCGTCGCTATGATGAATTTGATGCGCTTCGTGATCTTTGGCCTTACCGTCAGTTCATCGTGGGGCAATGGCCATGCGACGCTGTGGCGCGGCCTGTGGCGCGCACTCGCGGCGCGCGGACACCACATCGTTTTCTTCGAACGCGACGTGCCTTACTACGCCGAGCATCGGGATGTGCACGAATTGCCCGGCGGCGAACTGCTGCTGTATCGCGAGTGGAATGACATCGCGGCGCGCGCGAAGCGCGAGCTGCAAGACGCCGATGCGGCCATCGTGACTTCGTACTGTCCCGATGGCATCGCGGCGGCGGAGCTGCTGGTGCAAGCCACGCATTCCGCGGTCAAGGTGTTCTACGACATGGACACGCCGGCGACCCTGGAGAACCTGCAGGAAGGGCGCGCCGTTCCCTACATCGGCCCGCGCGGACTGCGCGATTTCGACCTGGTCCTCAGCTACACCGGCGGGCGCTCGCTCGACGACCTTTGCACCCTGCTCGGCGCGCCGCGCGTCGCCACACTGTATGGGCACGTGGACCCGCAGTTGCACCGGCGCGTGCCGCCGATTTCCGGATACCGCTGCGAGCTCTCCTACCTCGGAACCTATGCGGCCGATCGCCAGGCGGCGCTGGAAGCGCTGTTCATCGAGCCGGCACGCCAGCTGCCCGATGCTTCGTTCGTCATCGGCGGGGCGCAGTACCCGGCGGATTTTCCGTGGACGGCGAACATCCGTTTCGTGCGGCACCTGCCGCCGGCGGAGCATCCCGCGTTCTTCTGCTCATCGCGGCTCACGCTCAGCGTCACGCGGCGCGCGATGGCCTTGAACGGCTACTGTCCGTCGGGACGGCTCTTCGAGGCGGCCGCCTGCGGCACGCCCATCGTCAGCGACGACTGGCCGGGCCTGCAGGACTTCCTCGAACCTGGCCGCGAGATCGTGGTGGCGCGCACTGCGCAGGACACGATCGCGGCGATGCAGATGTCGGATTCGCAATTGCAACGCATCGCGGCCGATGCGCGCGAGCGCGTGCTGTCCGAGCACACGTCCGAGCGGCGCGCCGCCGAACTCGAGCGCCTGCTCGAGGACGTGCGGCACCCCGAGTTCACAGCGACCGATCCGTAAGGGCAAGCACAGGGAGATCAATCATGTGGGGCATCATTCCCGCGGCCGGCATGGGCACCCGCATTCAGCCCCTGGGCTTTTCCAAGGAACTGCTGCCGGTGGGCAGCAGCATGGAGGGCGGGGTGGAGCGGCCGCGTGCCGTGAGCGAATTCCTGGTCGAGCGCATGCTCAAGGCCGGCACCACGCACATCTGCTTCGTGGTGGCACCGGGCAAGTCGGACATCGTGCAGTACTACGGCGGCACCGTACGCTCGGCCGACCTCTGCTACGTGGTGCAGCCCAGGGCGGGCGGCTTGTGCGACGCCATCTTTCGGGCCTCGTCGCTGATTCCGGCGCACGAGTGCGTGCTGGTCGGCTTGCCGGACACCATCTGGTTCCCCGACGATGCGCTCGCATCCTTGCCGGACGACGTGCTCTCGTTCCTGCTGTTCCCGGTCGAGCGGCCGCAAGCCTTCGACGCCGTCGTCACCGATGAAGCGGGCAAGGTGCAGGAGATCCAGGTCAAGCATCCCGATGCGAAATCCAACTGGATATGGGGCGCGTTCAAGATGCCCGGGCGAGTGCTGCACGAGTTGCATGCGTTGTGGCAGGAGCGGGGACGGCGCGACGAATACATCGGCACGCTGGTCAACGCCTACATCCAGCAAGGCGGCCGCGCGCTCGGCGTGCGCGCGGGCGAGGCCTATGTCGATGTCGGGACGGTGCACGGCTACCGCGAGGCTCTCACACTGCTGGCGGAACGCGCACCGAAGGATGCCCCGCCGACGCCGGCCAGCACCCGTATCTGCAGCCACACCGGCAGCCCACTGGCGGTCGAGGCGGGCAGCCCGGCTGCCGCAAACGCCACGGGATTCTCGCGCGCCGACATCGAGGCCGGCGTGCACGCACGCGGCGACTGGTTCCAGAACCTCGACCTGCACGGCGTGCGCACCGCGCCCGCTCACTTCCTCGGCGACTTTCCGGCCAACAAATGGAAGCGCTTTGCGCACGTGCTGCCGCAGGACATGTCCGGCAAGTCCGTGCTCGACATCGGCTGCAACGGGGGCTTCCATTCTTTCGAGATGAAGCGGCGCGGCGCGGCCCGCGTCGTCGGAATTGAGTTCGACGACTACTACCTGAACCAGGCCCGATTCGCGGCCAAGGTGCTGGGCCACGAGGACGTGGAGTTTCGAAAGCTCTCGGTGTACGACGTCGCTGCCCTGGGCGAGCGCTTCGACCTGGTGTTGTTCCTGGGACTGGTGTATCACCTGCGCCATCCGCTGCTCGCGCTAGACCTGATCCACGCGCACGTCGCGCGCGACTTGCTGGTCTACCAGTCGCTGCAGCGGGGCAGCGCCGAGGTGGAACCGCTGCAGGACGACTACGATTTCTGGGACACCGAGATCTTCGAGCGGCCCGGTTTTCCGCGTCTGCACTTCATCGAGAAGCAATACTCGCACGACCAGACCAACTGGTGGGTGCCGAACGCGGCGTGCAGTGCGGCGATGCTGCGCAGCGCCGGCTTCCAGCTGATCGCGCATCCGGAGGAAGAGGTGTTCCTGTGCAAGCGCACCGAGACCCCGCCGGGTGCCGAGGGTTTGCGCGCGCTGCACGCGGCCCCGCCCCTCGCCGCGGCGGATGTCAATGCGCCGGGGCCGCGCCGCGAATATCGTAGGCCTTGAAGATGCCGGGGCTGAACTGCATCGTGGCTTGGTTCCAGGGCGCCCCTTTCCCGTGTACGCGATGCTAGGGCTTGGATGGCGCGCTCTGGGCCGGATTGGTCGCGGCGCCGCCGCTGCCCTGGCTTTGCGAGCCGCCGGTGAGCGGTGCGCCTTGTTCGGTGCCCGTGCCTCGCGAAGGCGCCGTCGCCGCCACAGGTCCGGAACGCACTTCGGTGCGAGGGCTGTTGCCTGCCGACGCCACCATTGCGGCTTGCGCA
>JAQGMT010000142.1 GCA_028292185.1 Ramlibacter sp.
CGCCGTCCACCAGCAAAGCATAGCCGCGCTGCAGCACCAGGCGCGGGTCGAGCAGTTCCATGCGCATGCGCGACCGCTCCAGCACGCGCGCGCCATCTTGCAGCCGCACTTGGGCCGCGCGCTTCAGGCGCTCGTCCATGGCGGAGAGACTTGCGGCGTGCCGCGCCAGGCGGCCCAGCACGGCATACCGCAGCCGGTGCGCGCTGCCATTGAGCCGCAGCCCTTGTGCCGCCATGCGCATGAGCGGACGCCCCAGGCGCGCAGTGGCCTGGTCGAGCCGCTGCGCCGCCAGGTCCGTGCGCCGCGCGACGGCGCCACGCAATCGATCGCCGGCGGCCTGCAATCCGTCCAGCCAACTGTCCCGGGCCTGTGCCGCGAGTTCAGCCGCCGCCGTGGGCGTCGGGGCGCGAACGTCGGCACAGAAATCGGCGATGGTGAAGTCGGTTTCATGGCCGACGCCGCTGATCAGGGGCACCGGGCTGCGGGCTATCGTGTGCGCCAGCTGTTCATCGTTGAAGGCCCACAGGTCTTCGATGGAGCCACCGCCACGCACCAGCAGGATCACGTCGAGCATTCCGCTTTCGGCGAGGCGATACAGGCCGAGCAGCGCACGGACCAGTTCGGCAGGGGCTTGGGCGCCTTGCACCGGCGCCGGAGCCAGGACCACCGGCACATGGGGCGCCCGGCGCTGCAAAGCCGACACCACGTCGTGCAGGGCCGCGCCGTCGGGCGAAGTCACGATGCCGATCCCGTGCGGCATCGCCGGCAGCAATCGTTTGCGCGCGGCGTCGAACAGGCCCAGCGCTTCGAGCCGCGCCTTGCGCTGCAGGAACTGCTCGAACAATGCACCTTGCCCGGCTCGCGACAAGCTTTCGACCACCAGTTGCAGGTCGCCGCGGGGTTCATAGACACCCAGGCGGCCCAGCACCTCCACCATGTCGCCATCGCGCGGCGCGAAGGGCAGCAGGCTGGCCGCCCGGCGGAACATGGCGCACCGAATCTGGCCCTGCGCGTCCTTCAGCGAGAAGTAGCAATGCCCGCTGGATGCGCGCGAGAAGCCTGAAACCTCGCCGCGAACCGCGACAGGATTGAACCTGGCCTCCAGGGAATCAGCAACCGCGCGGCATAGCGCGCCGACTTGCCAGATTCGGGGCGTCGATACAGGCGAGACCGGTTCGACCATCAGCAAATCCGCAGCTTGCGGGGCGACCGGGGCGCGCATTTAGTCCACAGTGCTGTGTGGTCTGCAACAAAATCCGGCGGCTTCCGGCAAAACGCTGATTCTGTCGAGCAAGTGATTGATTTCATTGAAAAAATCCGTGCTCAAATTGTGATCGTTTTGTGACGTGTCAAGATTGGCGCGGGTTCGCGAGGGGTGAAGGGGTATTTCTGCACAAAGTTATCCACAACTTCTGTGGGTCTCCTCCTACGCTGCCCCAGGTTTCTCCTACAGAGCGTTCGGTGCACCATAATCGGCGGCACCTCAGCATTGCATTTGCGCGGAGACCTCCCCTTGCTTTCGATCATACAAGCCGCAGGCTGGCCGATCTGGCCGCTGGTAATCTGCTCCATCCTGGCCATGGCCCTCGTCATCGAGCGCTTCCTCAGCCTCAAGACCACCAAGGTGGCGCCACCCCGCTTGCTGGACGAAGCGCTGGCCGTCTCGCGCAGTTCGGTTCCGGCGCCGGACGTGGTCGCGCAACTGGCCCAGAACTCGGCATTGGGCGAGGTGCTGGCCAGCGGCTTTCGGGCGCTGAATTCCGATCCGCGCTGCACCGAGCTCGACTTGCACGCGAGCATGGAGCAGACCGGCCGCGCCGTCGCGCACCGGCTGGAGCGCTACCTGAGCACTTTGGCGACCATCGCTTCGGCCGCCCCGCTGCTTGGCCTGCTGGGCACGGTGATCGGGATGATCGAGATCTTCGGTTCGCAGTCGGCTGCGGGCGGCGCCACCGGGGGCAATCCGGCCCAGCTGGCCCACGGTATTTCGGTGGCCTTGTACAACACGGCCTTCGGCCTGATCGTGGCGATCCCCTCGCTGATTTTCTGGCGCTATTTCCGGGTGCGCGTGGACGAGTACCTGCTGACGCTCGAGCTCTCGGCCGAGCGCTTCGCGCGGCATTTGAATTCGTTGCGCGGCAAATGAACAACTTTGCGGGACCGATCTTCAGCTCTGTCCCCAACCGTATAGGGCATTCATGAACTTCCGCCCGCGCCAGAAGGACGAGCCGGAGATCAACCTGATCCCGTTCATCGACGTGCTGCTGGTGATTCTCATCTTCCTGATGCTGTCCACCACCTACAGCAAGTTCACCGAGCTGCAATTGAAGCTGCCGGTCGCCGATGCAGCGGCGCAGCGCGACTACCCCAAGGAAGTGATCGTTGCCGTGACCAGCGACGGCCGATACTCGATCAAGGGTGTGCCGGTCGTGGGGCGCAGCGTCGAAGCGGTGGCCCAGGCCTTGACCGAAGCCGCAACGGCCGGCAAGGACAGCGTCGTCATCATCACCGCCGACGCGACTGCTCCGCATCAATCGGTGATCACCGTGATGGAAGCTGCGCGCCGCTCGGGGCTGAACCAGATCACTTTCGCAACGCAGTCTTCGGCCCAGGCCGGGAGCCGCTGAGGATCATGCCGGCGTTGCAGCGCGCATGGCTGCGACGCGGTCCGGCGGCATGTGCGCTGTGGCCCCTGTCCCTGCTGTTGGGCGCGCTCGCGGCGCTGCGCCGCGGTGCTTACCGCACGGGGCTCTTCAAGAGCGAGCGGATGGCCGTGCCGGTGATCGTGGTCGGGAATGTCATCGCCGGCGGATCGGGCAAGACGCCGCTGGTGATGGCACTGGTGGCGCATTTGCAGTCGCGCGGCATCGCTTGCGGCGTGGTGTCACGCGGCTATGGGCGCAGCAGTGCGCAGTGCCTGGAGGTCAAGCACGACAGCGATGCGCGCGACACGGGCGATGAGCCGCTGCTGATCGCCCGCACATGCAAGGGCCCGGTGTTCGTGGCCGCGGACCGGGTGCAGGCGGGGCGCGCCTTGCTCGCGGCCTATCCGGCCACCCAGGCGATCATTTGCGACGATGGCCTGCAGCACTATGGCTTGCAACGCGACATCGAAATTTGCGTGTTCGACGAACGCGGCATCGGCAACGGCTGGCTGCTGCCGGCCGGGCCCCTGCGCGAGCCCTGGCCGCGCGCCGTGGACCTGGTGGTGCGAACGCGCAATACGCCGGGAGTCGCCGGATTCGCCGTCGACCGCCAGCTGGCAGGCCACGCGCTGCGTGCGGACGGAACCACCATCGCGCTGCAGCAGCTCAGAGGCCGCCGCTTGAAAGCCGTCGCGGCGATCGCCAAGCCGGAAGCTTTTTTCTCGATGCTGCGCGCCAGCGGACTGGACCTGGCGCAGGCGATCGCCCTGCCCGACCACGACGATTTCGGTCACGCTCCTTTCGCGAACGACAGCGACGGTGAGCTGCTGTGCACCGAGAAAGATGCGGTGAAGCTGTGGCGGCTCCATCCCCAAGCCTGGGCGGTGCCGCTGGTGCTGACAGTCGAGGCCGGATTCTGGAGCCGATTGAACTCTTTGCTGGATGCAAAGCTATCATCGCCGCATGGACCCCAAACTTCTTGAGCTGCTGGTGTGTCCGGTGACCAAGGGCCACCTGGACTACGACCGCCAGCGCGGCGAGCTGGTGTCGCGCAGCGCGCGGCTGGCCTACCCGATACGCGACGGCATCCCGATCCTGCTCGAGGAAGAAGCGCGCACCTTGAGCGACGAGGATCTGGACCGGCTGCCGCGCCGCACGCCGCTGGTCTAGCGGTTCGCTTCACGTGCCAAGCCCCGCGTCGCCTTTCACGGTGCTGATCCCGGCGCGGATGGCTTCCACGCGGCTGCCCGACAAACCGCTGGCCGACATCGGCGGCCGGCCGATGGTGGTTCGCGTCGCGCAACGTGCCTCTGCCTCGTCGGCAACTCGCGTTGTGGTTGCCGCGGACAGCGCCGCGATCGTGCGCGCCTGCCAGGCGCATGGTGTCGAGGCCGTGCTCACCGGCACCCAGCACATCTCGGGCAGCGACCGATTGTCCGAAGCCTGCGAATTGCTCGGGCTCGACGGCGCCGACCTGGTCGTGAACGTGCAAGGCGACGAGCCGTTGATCGAGCCGGCGCTGATCGACTCGGTCGCCGCCCTTCTTCAAGCGCGGCCGCAGGCGCAGATGAGCACAGCGGCCCACGCGATCGACAGCATTGCCGATTTCACCAGTCCCAACGTCGTCAAGGTGGTGCTGGACGCGCAAGATCTGGCGCTGTATTTCAGCCGCGCGCCGATTGCGTGGTGGCGCGACGGTTTTGCCGGCGGCATCGACACGCTGCCGCAGCCGCGGCCGTTGCGGCACATCGGCATCTACGCCTATCGCGCGCAGTTCCTGCGTCAGTTTCCCCGGCTGGCACCGGCGCCGATCGAGGCCACTGAAGCACTGGAGCAACTGCGCGCGCTGTGGCACGGACACCGGATTGCAGTGCACGTCACGGCATCCGCGCCCGGCGCGGGTGTCGATACCTTGCAGGACCTCGAACGGGTGCGCACCCTCTGGCGCGAGCGCCCCGCCTGAGCCCGCGCAAAGGTCGCGTGCTATCCTTTGCGCGTCGATCCCCAGAGGCGGGGAGCGCCCGATCCGCGCTCGCCAGCAGCGTCGATTTCTAACAATCCGAGGACATCCATGAGACTGATCTTGTTGGGCGCGCCCGGCGCAGGCAAGGGCACGCAAGCTGCCTTCCTCTGCCAGAAGTACGGCATCCCGCAAATCTCCACAGGCGACATGCTGCGCAACGCCGTCAAGGCCGGAACGCCGCTCGGCCTGGCGGCCAAGAAGGTCATGGATTCGGGCGCGCTGGTGGGCGACGACATCATCATCGGGCTGGTCAAGGAGCGGCTCGCGCAGCCCGATTGCGCCAAGGGTTTCCTGTTCGACGGCTTCCCGCGCACCCTCCCGCAGGCGGACGCGTTGAAGGCTGCCGGCGTCAAGCTCGATTACGTGCTGGAGATCGACGTCCCCTTCGACGCCATCGTCGAGCGCATGAGCGGCCGCCGCTCGCACCCCAATTCCGGGCGCATCTACCACGTCAAGTTCAATCCGCCGAAAGTGCCCGGGCTGGACGACGTCACCGGCGAGCCGCTGATCCAGCGCGACGACGACAAGGAAGAGACCGTGATGAAGCGGCTCGAGGTCTACGCCGCGCAGACCCGCCCGCTGGTGGACTACTACTCGAATTGGGCCAAGGCCGACCCCGTGAATGCGCCGAAGTACCGCGCCATCAGCGGCACCGGCACGGTGGAAGAGATCACCGCCCGCGCCCTGGCGGCGCTGGAACGCTGAAGCCCCCGCGCGCTTAGTCCAGCAAGGCCAGCATCAGTGCGATGCGCGCCTTGACGGGCGACAAGCCCGCCGACCGCGGCAGTACATCGCTGGGCCGCGGCAGCACCTCTCCTTCGACGCAGCGAGTGGACCGGACCACCTGCACACCCGACTCGCGCGCCACGCAAAGTGCCGCTTCCAGACCTCGGTGCACCGAGCCGTTGCCGGTGCCCGCCACCACGATGCCATCGACACCTTGCGCAACCAGGGCCTGCACGATGGCCCCGCCCGCACCCGCATGGCTCATGACGATCTCCACGCGTGGCCAGCGCCGGGCTTGCAGCAACTTCTGCAGCGCCGCTGGCGCATCGCCCAAGCTCTCGGACCACGGCCGCGACAGGCGCAAGTGGCCTTGCTCGACGTAGCCGATCGGGCCGGCGTCGCCGGAGCTGAAAGCGTCCAGGCGATAGGTGTGGCGCTTGCTGACATCGCGCGCACCATGAATCGTCCCCGCGCAGACGACGACCACGCCATGCGCACCTGCCAAGCAAGCGACCGAGACCGCATCGAGCAGGTTCTGCGGACCGTCAGGCGCCAGCGCCGTGGCGGGACGCATCGCGCAGGTCAGGACCACGGGCTTGGCGGGTGCAAGCACCGCCTGCAGGAAGAAGGCGGTCTCTTCCAGCGTGTCGGTGCCATGGGTGACGACGAGGCCCGCGATCTGCGGCTGCGCCAGCCAGTGGCTGCAGCGCTGCGCCAGTGAACGCCAGATGTCGAAAGTCATGTCCTTGCTATCGACCTGCGCCACCTGTTCGCAGACGAACGGCACACCCGCCAGGCCCGGCACCGAGGCGATCAGGTCCTCCACCCGCAATTGCGCGGCGGTGTAGGCCAGGTTGTCGCCCGGTATCGGCGAGGTGCCGGCTATCGTGCCGCCGGTCGCCAGAATTGCTATTTTTTCGCCGCTCACTTGCGCTCTTTCGAAAACTGTTTAAAAATACAGCCACTGGATATTAAGACAGTGGAGCCCATCACCATGCTCGATACGCCGAAACTCACCGCCCGCCAGCAGCAGATTCTGGACCTGATCCAGAGCGCGATCGCGCGCAGCGGCGCGCCGCCGACGCGCGCCGAAATCGCGTCCGAACTCGGCTTCAAGTCCGCCAACGCGGCCGAGGAGCACTTGCAGGCGCTGGCCCGCAAAGGCGTGATCGAACTGGTGAGCGGCACGTCGCGCGGCATCCGCCTGAAAACCGAAGCCCTGCGCTCCATCAACGAATCGCGCTTCAAGCAGTTCTCGCTGCCCCTGCAGAACCTGGCGCAACTGGCCTTGCCCCTGATCGGGCGCGTCGCAGCGGGCTCACCCATCCTCGCGCAAGAACACGTCGACCAGACCTATTACGTCGAGAGCAGCCTGTTCCAGCGCCGGCCCGATTACCTGCTCAAGGTGCGCGGCATGTCCATGCGCGATGCCGGCATCATGGACGGCGACTTATTGGCGGTGCAGGCGACCAAGGACGCGAAGAACGGCCAGATCATCGTGGCCCGCCTGGGCGACGACGTCACCGTCAAGCGCTTCCGGCGCAACAAGCACCTGATCGAACTGCACGCGGAGAACCCCGACTACCCCACCATCATCGTGGAGCCGGGCGAACCGTTCGAGATCGAAGGCCTGGCGGTCGGCCTGATCCGCAACACCATGCTGATGTAGCTTTTCGGGCCTGCCGCAGGTGGCGGGCGTATGGCGCAGCAGCGCCATCACCCTGCGAAAGGCCCTTATCCGCAATCCTGCCTGTGTTCAAACTCTGAAGACGAGGAGAGTCGCATGGGAATCACGATCTTGAGCCTGCAATCCATTTTGCTGCCCTTGCAAAGCCTGATGGGCTGGTTTGCCAAAGCGCCGTCGAACGCGCACCGCGCGCCGACACCCCACCCGACTGCCAGCGAAGCCCGCCGCGTCTGTTGCGGACCCGCACCGCAGCGCCGCCCTCACGTACGGCAAAGCCGTGCCTTGCGGGTGGTGCGGGTGCTGGAGAGCAACCATGCGCCAAGGGGCGCCGGGCGCATGGTCATCTCGGGGCGCATGGCCGATGTGTGCGCCGAGCTCGAACGGCTGGCGGCGCTCGAAGCGGCCGCCGGCTAGCACTGTTGCCGGGCGCCACTCAGGCGCGCGCACCCGCCAGGTAGTCCGATTTGCCCAGGTCCACGCCGTTGTGCCGCAGCATGGCGTAAGCCATCGTGACGTGGAAGAACATGTTGGGCAGCATCCAGTGTTTCAGGTAGGCCTCGCACTTCATGGTGCGGGTCTTGTCCTTGCCCACCGGAAACGTGACCTCTTTGTCTTCGGTGCCGTCCAGGCTGGCCGCCGGCACCGTCGCCAGAAAGTCGAGCGTCTTCTGAATCCTTGCCTTCAAGTCGGCGAAGCTGGCTTCGTTGTCCTCGAACCGCGGTGCCTCGACGCCTGAAATGCGGGCGGCGCCGTTCTTGGCCGCGTCGCAAGCGATCTGGATCTGCTTGGTGAACGGCAGCATGTCGGGCGCCAGCCTGTATTGCAGCAGCACCGCCGCGTCGAACCCCCTCGCCTGCGCGTGAGCCTGGGCCTTGTCCAGGAAATGGGCCAGGTTGCCGAGCATGGTTTGGCAAACGGGCAAGCTGGCGGAAGACATCGAAATGGTCATCGGGGAAACTCCTGGCGTAACAAACGAAAACCCGATGCTAACGGCTCTCTGAAGGGTTTGCAGTGGCCGCCTCGCGCGGCGAGGCACAATTCGGTCCATGAACATTGTGATCCTCGACGATTACCAGGACGCCGTGCGCAAGTTGCGCTGCGCCGTGAAACTGGAAGCGTACCCGGCCAAGGTGTACACCAACACGGTCAAGGGCATCGGGCAGCTGTCGGTGCGCCTGCGCGATGCGGACGTGATCGTGCTGATTCGAGAGCGCACCCAGATGACCCGGCAATTGCTCGAGAAGCTGCCGCGCCTGCGCATGATTGCGCAGACCGGGCGGGTGGGTGCGCATGTGGACGTGCAAGCTTGCACCGAGCGTGGCATCGCGGTGGCCGAAGGCGTCGGCTCGCCGGTCGCGCCCGCGGAGTTGACATGGGCGCTGATCATGGCGGCCATGCGGCGCCTGCCCCAGTACATCGGCACGCTCAAGCATGGCGGCTGGCAGCAATCGGGCATGAAGTCCGCTTCCATGCCGCCGAACTTCGGCCTTGGCGTGGTGCTGAAGGGCCGCACGCTGGGCGTCTGGGGCGACGGGAAGATCGGGCAGTTGGTCGCGGGCTACGGCAAGGCGTTCGGAATGAAGGTGCTGGTCTGGGGCAGCCAGGGCGCCCGTGAGCGCGCCGCGAGCGACGGCTTGCAAGCGGCGACCAGCCGCGAAGAGCTGTTCGCGCAGAGCGACGTCCTCAGCCTGCACCTGCGCCTGGCCGACGAGACCGCCGGCATCGTTACCCTGGAGGACCTCGGGCGCATGAAACCCACGGCGCTGCTGGTCAACACTTCGCGCGCCGAGCTGATCGAGCATGACGCGCTGATCGCCGCGCTGAACCGCGGACGGCCGGGCATGGCCGCCGTCGACGTGTTCGAGAGCGAACCGATCCTGCAAGGCCACGCCTTGCTGCGGCTGGAAAACTGCATCTGCACGCCGCACATCGGCTACGTCGAGCTGGACAGCTACGAGATGTACTTCGGCGCCGCCTTCGACAACGTGGTGAACTTCATCGAAGGCACGCCGACGAACATCGTGAACCCGGGCGCGCTGCAGGTCAGACGCTGAAGCGCTGCAGCGTCGCTCCACCGGGATTGTTGTGAGCACGAGGACTGCCGCCCGCGCGCCGCGCGCGGCAATGCCTGCCGTGCTGTGGTCGCTGCTGTTCGGCAACTTCATGATCGGCAGCGGCGTCATGGTCGTGCCGGGCACGCTCAACGAGATCAGCACTTCGCTCGACGTGCCGGTGGCCACCGCGGGCCACCTGATTTCCGCGGGCGCTTTGCTCATGTGCCTAGGCGCGCCATTGCTGGCGGCGGTGGTCGCCGGCTGGGATCGGCGGCGCTTGCTGGCCCTGTCGATGGTGTGGTACGGCGCGCTGCACCTGGCTTGCACCCTCGCCCCGAGCTTCGCGGCCCTGCTCCCACTGCGCGTGCTCACCATGCTCGCGCCGGCGGTCTTCACCCCGCAAGCGGCGGCCTGTGTCGGATTGCTGGTGCCGCCCGAAGACCGCGGCCGCGCCATCACCTTCATCTTCCTGGGCTGGTCGGTGGCCTCCGTGCTGGGCATGCCCATCGGGGCCTATGTCGGCGGCACGCTCGGCTGGCGTAGCGCCTTTGCGCTGATCGGTGTCCTCAGCCTCGCCAGCGCGTTCTGGGTATGGCGAGCGATGCCCGACAAAGTGAAGCCTCCCGCCCTGTCCGCAGCGGCGTGGCGCGAGACGCTGCGCTCACCGGCGCTGATGCTGTGCGTGCTCGTCACGGCGCTGTATTCCGCAGGCCAGTTCGTGCTCTTCTCCTACATCGCGCCCTACTACAAGCAGGTGCTGGGCACCACGCCGGGGCAGCTCGGCTTGCTGTTGACGTGGTTCGGCGCGTTCGGATTCATCGGCAACATGCTGATGTCGCGCCACATCGATCGGCTCGGCGCCTCGCGCGCGGTGATGATCGGCATCGTCGCAATGGCGATCAGCTTGCTGATCTGGCCCCTGGGTACGACCCTGGTTCTGGCCGCCGTGGTTGCGATCCCCTGGGCACTGGGTTGCTTCTCCTCCAACTCCGCGCAGCAGGCCCGGCTGGTGGGGATCGCGGCGCCGCTGGCAGCGGCTTCGATTGCGTTGAACACGTCGGCCATGTACGCCGGCCAGGCGATCGGCGCCGCCAGCGGAGGCTGGATGATCGCGCAAGGCGGAATGGGCCTGCTGCATTGGGCGGGCTTCGGCGGCTTGCTGCTGGCGATGGCCCTCAGCGCATGGGCCACGCGCTTCCAGGGCTCGCACCGAACCTGAGCAGCCCGGCGCTGCTACGAGATAATCCGCGCATGACTCCAACCTACAACATCGTGGGCGTGGTCGGCGCGGGCGCGATGGGCCGCGGGATCGCGCAGATCGCCGCGCAATCCGGCAGCACCGTGAGGCTGTACGACACCCAGCCGCAGGCGATCGCGAAGGCCCGCGACGAGGTTTTCAAGCAGTGGGATCGGATGCAGGAAAAGGGCCGGCTGGACCCTGGCGCGGTGCAGGGCTGCAAGCAGCGGCTGCAAGCCGCGGCAAGCATGCAGGACCTGGCCGACTGCGACCTCGTGGTCGAAGCGATCGTCGAGCGGCTCGACGTCAAGAAAGACCTGTTTGCGCAGCTCGAGGCCATCGTCAGACCCACGGCGGTATTGGTCACCAATACTTCGTCCTTGTCAGTGACGGCGATCGCCGCCGGTCTGAAGCACCCGCAGCGCGTTGCCGGCTACCACTTCTTCAATCCGGTGCCGCTGATGAAGGTGGTGGAAGTGATCGCCGGCCTGAAGACCGACAGCGCGGTTTGCGAAGCACTGGCCGCCTACGCCACGCAGATGGGCCATAAGCCGGTGCAGGCGCAAGACACACCGGGCTTCATCGTGAATCATGCCGGCCGCGGTTACGGGACGGAAGCGCTGCGCGTTGTCGGCGAAGGCGTCACCGACTTCGCCACCGTGGACCGCATCCTGCGCGATCAGGTCGGATTCAAGCTCGGGCCGTTCGAGCTGATGGACCTCACCGCGCTGGACGTCTCCCATCCGGTGATGGAGTCGATCTATCACCAGTACTATGACGAGCCACGCTACCGGCCCAGCGTGATCACCGCGCAGCGCCTCGCCGCCGGCGTGGTCGGCCGGAAAGTCGGCCAGGGGTTCTATGCCTATGTGGACGGCAAGGCGCAGGTTGCGGCCGAGCCGCCGGTACCCACGGTCGGCGAGATGCCCCCGGTCTGGGTGTCCACGCGCGCGGCACGGCGCTCGGAATTGTTCCAGCTGCTCAAGGACCTGGGCGCGAAGATCGAAACCGGCGCCTCGCCCTCGCTGCACGCACTGACGCTGGTGGCGCCGCTGGGCTTCGACGTGACCACCGTGTCGGTGGTGGAGCGACTCGATCCGGCGCGCACGATCGGCATCGACATGCTGGTCGAGGATGCCGCGACCAAGCGCCGCGTGCTGGCGACCAACCCGGCCACCCGCAGCGACATGCGCGACGCGGCGCACTCGCTGTTCGCTCGCGACGGCAAAGCCGTGAGCGTGATCCGCGATTCCGGCGGCTTCGTCACGCAACGCGTGGTGGCCACCATCGTGAACATCGCTGCCGACATCTGCCAGCAGCGCATCTGCAGCCCCAAGGACCTGGAGACCGCCGTCACGCTGGGTCTCGGTTACCCGCTCGGACCGCTGGCGATGGGCGACCGCTGGGGCCCGGCGAACATTCTTGAAGTGCTGTTCAACCTGCAGACCGTGTACGGCGATCCGCGTTATCGTCCCAGCCCGTGGCTGCGCCGGCGCGGCGCTATTGGACTGTCGCTCATGCACGAAGAGCCCTAAATCACAAGGACCCAGGACAAGGCCGCCACACGGCCTTGTTATCCTCCTGCCATGACCGCGGAACTCAAGTCCACCAGCAACGGCCGCACCATGGTGCTGACCCTGAGCAATCCGGAGCACCGCAACGCGCTCGGGCCGGAGATGTACGCGGCGGGGGTCGAAGCCCTGAGCGTCGCCGAAAGCAGCTCGGATGTGGGCAGCGTGGTGATCACCGGCGAAGGGACGCTGTTTTCGGCGGGCGGCAATCTGCAGCGCCTGCAGGCGAATCGGCAACAGGCGCCGGAAGTGCAGGCGCAATCCATCGAGGGCCTGCACAGCTGGATCGAGGCGATCCGCACTTTTCCAAAGCCCGTGATTGCCGCCGTCGAAGGCGCGGCGGCGGGCGCGGGGTTCTCGCTGGCCTTGGCTTGCGACTTCATCGTCGCCGCCGAGGACGCGTTTTTTGTCATGGCCTACAGCAACATCGCGCTCTCGCCCGACGGTGGCGCCAGCTGGAGCCTCTCGCGATCGCTGCCGCGTCAGCTGGTCAGCGCCTTGCTCATGGCCGGCGAGCGCATCGGCGCCCCTCGACTGCATGAGCTGGCGCTGGTGAATCGCATTACACCCTCGGGCAAGGCCCTGGAGGAAGCGCTGGCGCTGGCCGAAACATTGAACGCCCGGGCGCCCAACGCGCTGGCCAGCATCAAGGAACTCATGAACGACGCGCCCGAGGCCACACTCAGCCGCCAGCTGGCCAGCGAACGGGATCAGTTCGTGAAAAACCTGCACCACCCCAACGCGGGCATCGGCATCGCCGCTTTCCTGGCAAAGCAGACCCCCCGCTACGAATAGATCGAAGCAGTGGCCCGGACAAAATCATTGTGGCCGGCCGTCGCGGACGGGACAATGACAAGGACGCGA
>JAQGMT010000169.1 GCA_028292185.1 Ramlibacter sp.
GGCCCATGGCCTTTTTGGCCGCAACCCGGAGGGAACGTGGTTAAAACAGCGCCACTCGTCGTTACGCTCCTAGCCAAGGCGGCCAGCCTTGGCGTCGTCGCGCGCCTAGATTGGCGCTGTTTTAACCGCGTTCGCACTTGCAAAAATAGTGTGAACAGGCCCTAGGCGAACTTGGTGAATTCGCAGTTCCGCGCCGCATAGGCCAGCCCCGCCGCCACGCCGCCGAACAAGTCGCCGTGCACCAAGGGGACGCCGGGCAGCTGCGCGCTGAGCCGCTCCTGTAGCGCGGTGAGTGCCGACGATCCGCCGGTCAGGTAGATCGCGTCTATGCGATCGCGCGCTGTGCCGGCGCGGCGCGCGCATTCCTGCGCGCACGCGACCACTTGCGCCAGCTGGTCGTCCAGCACCTCGGCCATCTCGGGCGGTGAGAGCGACGCGGTCAGCCCCTCTTCGATCTCGTCGAGAGCAATGTTCACCATCTCGCCTTGCATCGAGCAGGCGATCTTGGCTTGCTCCACGTCGCTCGCCAGCCGGTGGCCCAGGCGCCGCCGCAGCACGGTGACCAGGCGATCGTGCAGTTGGGGGTCGGAGTAATCGGGCCGCAGCGCCTGCACCCGGCTCATCACCTGCTGCGTGTACTGGAAGTTGATGAGGTGCCAGGTCGCCAGATCGTAGAAGATCGAATTGGGTACATGCCGTCCTTGCGGCCCGGTGTGGCCGAAGCCGAGCAGCGGCATCACGCGCGCGACATTCAGCTTGCGGTCCCAGTCGGTTCCGCCGATGTGCACGCCGGATGTGGCCAGGATGTCGGCGCTGCGGTCGGCCCGCCGCGCGCGGTCAGGGCCGAGGCGCACCAGCGAGAAGTCCGACGTACCGCCGCCGACGTCGACGATCAGCACCAAGGCCTCCTTGGACAGGCGCCGCTCGTAATCGAAGGCCGCCGCAATCGGCTCGAGTTCGAAAGCGACTTCGGTGAAGCCGGCGGACAGCGCGGCTTGCGCGAGCGAGGCCTGCGCCTGCGCATCGCGCTCGGGCGAGTCGTCCACGAAATGCACCGGCCGTCCGAGCACCACGCGCGTGGTCGTGTCCGGCAGGCCGGCACGCGCGCGTTCGGCCAGTTCCTTGAGGAAGCGGGCGATGACGTCCTGGAAGCGCTGCTCGCCCCAGCCGACGGCGGTGTGCTCCTGGATCAGCGAACTGCCGAGCAGGCTTTTCAGCGAGCGCATGAGCCGGCCGTCGATGCCGGCCAGATACGAGGCGACGGCGTCGCGGCCGAAGTGCACCGTCTTGTCTTCGGCGTTGAAGAACACGGCGGTGGGCAGTGTGGTCAAGCCACCTTCCAGCGGCAGCAAGCGCGCCGCGCCAGCCGCGTCGAGCGCCGCAACCGCCGAATTGGAAGTGCCGAAGTCGATGCCAAGCGCGGGAGCGGACGAGTGCGGTGAAAGGCGGCCTGGGGTCGAACCGGACATCGAAATTGCGCGCAAAAGGGCCGCATTCTACTGGCGCGCCCGTGCGGCGGGCGTCCTTTTTTCACGAAGCGCGGCCAAATCCGGGCGCTGGCCGGGCAGTGGCAAATTCCCGCGCGATCTGCTGCTACCGTCCGCGCCATGATCAATGTGCAAGAAGCCCAGCCGGTGCAGCTCGATGCCAGCCTGCGCGCCCTGAACGAAGACGGCATCACCGCGCGCAAGGCCGCCTTTTCACGCGAGTGGGTGGAGGCGCTGCGCGAGGACATGATGAGCGCGTTCTGGGAGGCGATCCAGCGGCCCGGCGGCGCGGTGGGGCGCGGCCCGCGGCGCTGGTATGTCGAAGCACATCCGCAAGCCATTCGCGGCTTCGTGGACCTGGTCACGCATCCCTGGGTGGCGGGCATGTGCGAGGCGGTGCTCGGTCCCGACTACGAGATCGTGGAGATCGGCCTCGACGTGCCGTTCCAGGGCGCGAAGTACCAGCCCTGGCACCGCGACTTTCCTTCGCCGCCCGAAACCCACCAAGGCCGCCGCATCACATCGCTCGCGTTCAACCTCAGTGGCGTGGACGTGACGCCCGACATGGGTCCGCTGGAGGTGGCGCACGGCACCCAGTGGGAAGAAGGCCGCGATTGGCGCAACGGGATGTTTCCCCCGGCCAGCGAATGGCCGCGCTACAACGCACTGAAGGTGCGCAAGTTTCCGCAGGCCGGCGACGTCAGCTGCCGCTCGGCGCTCACCATCCATCGCGGCACCGAACACTTCTCGCCGATCTGCCGGCCGGTGCTGGTGCTGGGGGTCGATGCGCCCGGCGCCGGCCACGCGGCCTTGCACGACATCATGGTGACGCGCGACTTCCACGACGCCCTTCCGGCGCCGGTGCGCGAGCACCTGGTGTGCCGCGTCGTGGACAAACTGGTGCCCATCACCCAGAAGCACCAGATCGAAGGACTGGTGATGGGCGCCGCGCCCTAGCGCGCCGCGCCGGCACGCGCTGACGAGACACTGCCCCGGGGTGTCCATCCTCGGAAGCTAAGGAATACCCTTGGCTGGCGGGCCAGCGGTCTGAAATATATTGAGTTCCCCTGCGACCTGCAGCCGCGGTTCCCGCCGCATCCCGCAGGCCAACACGAAAGAGGTAGCTCAATGACCATCTCCCGCCGTCGATTTTCCGCAGCCGTTTCGGCCAGCGTGGCCTTGCCCGCATTTGTCGGCCGATCCTTCGCGCAGGGCGCGACGATCAAGATCGGCATGTGCGCACCGATCACCGGACCTGCCGCCGAACAGGGGCGCTATGCCCAGACCGGCGCCAAGCTGGCGCTGGACGCCGTCAACAAGGCCGGGGGCGTGCTCGGCAAGAAGGTCGAGCTCATCATTGAAGACGACCAGACCACCAACCCCGGCGTGGTGCTGGCTTTCTCCAAGCTGTCTTCGCAGTCCGACATGGTGGCTTTCATCGGCTCGATCCGCTCGACCCAGGTGCATGCCATGGCGCCGGACGTGCTCAAGGTGGGCAAGCCGGTGATGATCGGCGGCACCGACCCGGCGCTGACCCAAATGGGCAACCAGTGGCTGTTCCGCTTCCGTCCGAACGACTCGTACTCGGGCAGCGTGATCGCAGAGTACGGCAGCAACACGCTCGGCAAGAAGAAGTGGGCCATCGTGCACTCCACGGATGCCTTCGGCACTGCCGGCGGGAAGGCGCTCACGGCCGGGCTCGCCAAGCTTGCGGGCACATCCGTCGCCCTGGACCAGGGCTATGCCAACCAGAGCCAGGACTTCACGCCGGTGGTGCTGGCCATCAAGCAGTCGGGCGCCGATATCCTGGGTTCGTACTTCACCTTCGAGAATGACCTGGGCGTGTTCGCGCGCCAACTGCGCCAGCTCGGTGTCAACATTCCCTGGGTCGGCTCGCCGTCGATCGTGAATGTCAGCGCGCTGAAGCTCGCCGGGCCGGCCTTGTACGGCACCTATGGCGTGGCCGACTACGCGGAGGAATCGAGCCCGGCCAGCAAGGCCTACGGCAAGATCTATCGCGACGCGACGAAGATCGCGCCGGACAACCAGTCGTCCTGGACCTACGACGCGATGACCATTCTTTGCATGGCGATCAACAAGGCCGGCAAGACCGACCCGGCGGCCATCCGCGCGGCGATTCTCGCCGTCAAGGGTTACGCCGGGGCCGAAGGGGAATACAACTTCGACGCCAACGGCGACGGCCTGCACGGCTACAACATCGTGAAGAACGACAAGGGCAACATCGTCTTCGACAAGCACGTCGAATCGCGCAGCTAGGCGCCGATGGACCTCGCGCTCCAGCTCTTTTTCACGGGCTTGGGGATCGGCGCGGTCTATGCGCTGGTGGCGCTGGGCTTCGTGCTGATCTTCCGCGCCACCAACGTCGTCAATTTCGCGCAAGGCGAATTTTCGATGGTGGGCGCGTACCTGATGGTCGTGTTCGCGGTGGACCTGCAGTGGCCCTACGGCTGGGCGTTTCTTGCGGCCCTCGCCGGCATGGCGCTGCTCGGGGTGATCTTCAACCTCGGCGTGTACTACCCGCTGCGGCACCGCACCTTCCTGCCGGTGATCATCG
>JAQGMT010000189.1 GCA_028292185.1 Ramlibacter sp.
CCGCGGGAAACTGCTTGGCGTCGGTCACGCGAATGCCGAAGGCGCCGATCTGTTGCGCCACCTTCGAGAAATCGACGTCGCGGTAGGTCCACAGCTCGCGCGCCTTCTGCGTTTGCGTGCCGCCGTAGACGCGATCGAAGCCGCGCTTGGACTGGTTGCCGCCGCTGTTGTTGTTGACGACGATCACGGTGTTGAGGCCCCAGCGCACCGCGGTCTCGATTTCGCCGATGTGGTACCAGAAGCCGGCGTCGCCGGTGAACACGATGACGGGGCGGTTCGGCTGCGCGCACTTGGCGCCCAGGCCCGCCGGAAAAGCCCAACCCAGGTGACCGGCCGAACGCATGTAGCTTTGCTGCGGCGTGCGCAGGTCGTACATGCCGCCCATCCACATGCCCGCGTGCCCGGTGTCGACGACGATGATCGCGTCGTCGGGCGCGTGCTTGGAAAGCTCCAGGCACATCCGCTCGGGGCGGATCGGCACCGCGTCGGAATTCAGGGCCGACTCGTATTTGTCGTACCAGGCGCGGCAAGCCGATTGCGCCTTGCTCACCCACTCGTTGCGCTGCGCGGCGCTGGCCTTGTTGGCCTTCGCCACCAGGGCCGCAAGCGTCACCTTCGCATCGCCGCACAAGGCGGCTTGCAATTCGTAGTTGCGGCCGATCACCGCGGGGTTGATGTCGATCTGCACCGCCGGCGTGCCGAACTTCGGCACCTGCCATACGTGTGTGGTCATGCCACCGGCCTCGGTGCCGATGAAGCACACCAGATCGGCCTGGTTCACCACCAGGTTCGCGCTTTCGCGCGAATACGACCCGACCACGCCGATGCTGAGCGGATGGGTGGCGTGGATCGCGTCCTTCGCGTTCAGCGAAGTCGCCACCGGGATGTTCAAGGCTTCGGCGAATTGGCGCAGCTCGGCGGCGGCGCCGGAATTGCGCACGCCACCGCCCGCGACGATCACCGGGCGCTTGGCCGCTTCGACCACGCGCAGGAAGGCCGCGATTTCGTCCGCGCTGGGCGAGGGCCGGAACGGCGCCACGTGCGCGAACTGCGGCTCGCAGTAGCCGTCCATCTCCGCTTCTTCGGCGTCGATCTGCCCTTCGTTGCCGCGGAACTGCAAATGCACCGGGCCGGGCGCGCCTGTGGTCGCGACGCGGAAGGCCTGGCGGATCATGTCGGGGATGCGCTCCACCGCATCGACGGTGGCATTCCATTTCGTGACGGGCTCGAACGCCGGCACGTCATCGACCTCCTGGTAGACCTTGCGAAACTTGGTCTTCGGGTCGCGTCCGCCGGTGAACGCGATCACCGGCGACTGCGCCAGGTGCGCATCGCGCAAGCCGGCGGCGAGATTCAGCGCGCCGATCACCTGCGCCATGCAGATGCCCGGCTTGCCCGAAGCACGCGCATAGCCGTCGGCCATGTACGCCGCGGATTTCTCACCGTGGGTGTGGATGCGCGCGATGTTGGTGTTGAACTCCATCTCCGCGAACGTGCGCCGCAGCACGGCGGGCACCATGAAGACGTGCGAGACGTCGTAGCCCTTGAGCATTTCAGCGATGACGCGCGCGCCAGTCGTCTTGGCCATTGGTTTTCTCCAGTACTTCGGTTGGTTTACTTGATGGCGAGCGGATTGGTGGGCGAGCCCACGGCGCCGGTGATCGGCAGCGCGGGCGCGACGAACATGAATTCGTAGCGGCCGTCGGCCGCGCAGTCGTCGGCCAGTTCCTTCAGGTTGAAGATCTCGCCCATGGTCATTCCCATGATCGGGATCGTGATCCAGTGCCACGGCTGGTTGATGCCCGGCTCGGATTCGTTGGGCCGCACTTCGCAGCCCCAGGTGTCGCTGGCCAGCGCCGCGAGTTCGGTGCGCTTGATCCAGTCGAGCGTCTCGAAGGAAAAGCCCGGTGCATCGCCGCCCGGATAACCGTCCCAGCTGCCGGCGCGCAGCATCGCTTCCATCTGCCCGGTGCGCACGATGATGAAGTCGCCGCGCTTGAGTTCGACGCCCTGCTTCTTGGCGGTGTCGTCCAGGTCGGCGCAAGTGATTCCGTAGCCATCGGGCAGGCAATCCTGCCCCTTGAAGCGCGCCACGTCCAGCAGCACGCCGCGGCCGACCATCTTGTTCTTGGTGTGTTCGATGCCGCACTTGGCGGCGCCGGCGGACGACACCTCGCGGCAGTCGTAGCCGTTGTACATGTAGTTCTCGTAGAACACGTGGCCCAGGCCGTCCCACTGCGTGCCGCATTGCAGCGGCATCACCACCATGTCGTCGGCGGCGCGGATGCCGCGCTTGTCGAGCACGCCCGAGTACGCGTCGGTGCCGGTGCGCAGCATCGTGTGCACGGGGTTGATCCGCCCCATCGCGGGATACTTGGATTTGGCGCCTTGCGGGCCGGCGTTGTCGAAGTTCAAGGCCAGCGAAATCACCTTGCCGGTCTTGACCAGCTGCGCGGCGGCGACGATGTCTTGCGGCGATGTGAAATTCAGGGTGCCGATGTGGTCTTCCGGGCCCCATTTGCCCCAGTTCTTGTATTTTTCGGCGGCGGCGCTCATGTCGGCGCGCGTGATCTTCTTCATGGCGGATCTCTTTCTGTCGCAGTCAATTGAACAACTGTTCAATATAGCACCGGCGACACCGGTGTCAAGGCAGCGCCGCGACGAAACCGCGCCGGCGCAGGTCAGAGATGCAACCAGACAATGCCGCTATTTGAGCAGCGCCACGGCGGCAGAAAAAGTGAGGAAGGCGGCGGCCGTCGTCAACAGGATGATCCGGGCGATGCGCCCGGTGTCGGCGCCGAAACGTTCCGACAGCAGCGCCACGTTGCTGGCCGATGGCAACGCGGCGACCAGCACCATCACGTTCAGGGCGAAGCGGCTCAATGGCAGCCCCATCATGATGGCCAGGCTGCCGGCGCTCCACACCAGCGCGGGATGCACCAGCAGCTTGACGAACACCACGGGCAGGAAATCGCTCCACGGCATCGGCGCGTGTTCGCCTTGCGCCGCGATGTACTGCGAACGCGCCAGCACCGCGCCGATGGTGAATAGCGCCACCGGCGACGCCGAGTCGGCGAGCAGCCCGATGGTTTGCGCCACGGGCTTGATCGGCTCGAAATGCAAGCCCGATGCAAAGCCGCCCAGCAGGATCGCCCAAGGCATCGGATTGATCGCGACGCCTTTGAGCGCGTTCTTCGCCGCTTTCTGAACTCCATGCTCGTCCGCACCGTCGAGGCGTGACAGCGCGATGCACAGCGAACTGGTGATCAGCAAGTCCACCAGGATGGTGAGGATCGCGGGCCCCGCGGCTTGCGCCCCGAGCAAGGCCACCAGCAGCGGCACACCCATGAAGCCGGTGTTGGGGAACGCCGCGACCAGCGCGCCGAACGACGCATCGTTCCAGCCGATGCGCGAGTTGCGGCTGGAACGCACGACGAAATAAACCAGCACCAGCGCGCACAGCAAATATGTCGCAGCGGCCGGTGCGTCCAGCAATTGCGCGATGGGGGTGCTGGAGCCAAACCGATAAAGCAGGCAAGGGAGCGCGAAATACAGCACGAAGGTGTTGAGCCCGGGGATGGCATCGAGCGGCAGCATGCGCCGGCGCGCGGCGACATAACCGCACAACACCAGCGCGAAGAAAGGAAAGGTGACCAGCAGGATGTCGAGCACGGGGCGTATTGTCGGCGCCCGCAGGGACTCAGCTCACACCGTGCAGCTTGTAGTGATTCTTGACGACCGCGTAGCATTCGCAGGACGCCTGCTCCAGCCCCGCCCGGTCCAGCACTTCGATGTGGCCGCGCCGGCCCAGGATCAACCCGCGGTGCTCCAGCTTGTGGACAGTTTCGGTGACCGACTCGCGGCGCACGCCCAGCATGGCGGCGACCAGATCGTGAGTCACCGCGAGTTCCTGCGTCTGCACCCGATCGAGGCTGAGAAGCAGCCAGCGGCACAACTGCTGTTCCAGCGTGTGGTGGCGGCTGCATAACACGGCTTGCGCCTTTTGCGCCATCAGGGCCTCGACAAAGCGCAGCACCCCGCGCATCAACGATGCACTGCGCCGGAATTCGACCAAGAGAACGGCGGCGTCGATGGCCACGATGCAGCCGGCGGTCTGGACCACGGCAAGCGATGGCGCTGTATTGTGTCCCAGGAACACCGACACCCCGGCTGCGCCCTCGCATCCGATCAGGGCGGTCTGGACGCTGGCCCCATCCGCCAACGTCTGCACCAGCGCCACGGTGCAGTCCACCGGGAAATAGACCCGTGAGATCGGGTGGCCGTGCTGATGCAAGACCTGACCCGCGGGGGCATTGGACACTTCCATCCAAGGGACCAACGCCTGCCAGTCTTCCAGCGGCAGTTCGCCGAGCAAGTGGTTGCGGCGGGAATCCGACAGGCGCGGCGCGCTCAATGTTCGGTGACGGCCCGGTGCGAATTTGCCCATGAAGCCACCTCAACTTCAGAACAGCCTTATCACCCCCTAATATGATGATATACACAATAGATACAAATAGGCGCTGATCCGGCGCCCGAACGGTCAGCGAGCGTACGGACGTTCTCCCCACATTGGCGGATGCTAGTGCCTCAACGGGAGTTTTCGCATGCACGCATTTCCAGATCCGCGCTCAGCTCAACCGGAGCTTTACTGGAGGCCTGCACAACCGGGCAACATTGACACGCCCGCGGAAGAGTCAAGTCACGCCGAGCGACGCACCAACGAGATGCTGGCGACGGTAGCGCATGAGCTGCGCAACCCGCTCGAATCGTTGGGCAGCGCAATTGAAATCCTGGCTGCGGACCGGGAGGGTCAAGCCGCCGTCATCGCCCTCGCCGTAGCGCGCAGGCAGCTGGAGCAGATGAGTAGGCTGATCACGCAACTCGTCGATGCCGACCGGTTGGCGCGCGGTGAGATGGAGCTCGAGTTGGTGCCGGTCCGGCTGCAGCAGGTGCTGGCCGATGCAGTTGAAACCACCGCACCGGTGTTTGCGCGGCTCGGCCACACGCTCACGGTCGCGCTGCCGCAAAAGTCGATCTGGGTTCGCGGCGACGCCGCGCGTTGCCGCCAGATCTTCGGGAACCTTTTGACCAATGCAGCGAAGTACACGCGGGCGGGCGGCCAGATCAGTCTCGCTGCCCAGGAGGACGGCGGCCTCGCGCGCGTCTGCGTCACGGACAACGGCGTCGGCATCGCTGCAAAGGCCTTGCCTGGACTGTTCGAAGTGTTCGCGCAGGAACAGCGCAATCGCGCCTTGTCGCAGGGCGGGCTGGGCATCGGGCTGGCGGTGGTTCACCGGCTGGTGCAGCTTCATGGTGGAAGCGTCATCGCGCAAAGCGAGGGCGAACATAAGGGCTCGACGTTCATCGTGCGCCTGCCGCTGTGCGATGGCGGCCGCTGGGCCGGCCCTCCAGGCACGCAGTAGCGCGCGCGCACCGGCGCGTCGCTGCGATGCGATGCGACGGACTGCGAGATTGTCCCGGCGCGCCCGGCCGGCGCCGGTATGATTCGCCGCTTCCTCGCAGTACCTTCCCCCTCCCGATGTCCGCCGGCCTGAACCCCGCCCAGCAAGAAGCTGTCAACTACATGCACGGGCCCTGTCTGGTGCTGGCGGGCGCCGGTTCGGGCAAGACCCGGGTCATCACGCACAAGGTGGCGCGATTGATCCAGACCGGCTTGGAGCCCAAGCGAATCGCCGCCATCACCTTCACCAACAAGGCCGCCGCGGAAATGCGTGAGCGCGCCAAGGCGCTGTGCGGACGCGAAGCCCGGGACGTGCTGATCTGCACCTTTCACGCGCTGGGCGTGCGGATGCTGCGCCAGGATGGCGCGGCGCTGGGCCTGAAGCCCACCTTTTCGATCCTCGATAGCGACGACGTCACGGGCCTGCTCAAGGACGCTGGCGGCAGCACCGACCTCAAGACCGCGCGCCAGTGGCAGTGGGCGATCAGCCTGTGGAAAAACATGGGGCTCAATGCGGCGCAGGCGGAAGCTCAGGCCAAGGATGACAACGAGAAGGTGACCGCGCGGATCATGGCGCGCTATGAAGAGCGCCTGGCCGCCTACCAGAGCGTCGACTTCGACGACCTGATCGGCCTGCCGTTGAAACTGCTGCAGCAGCATGCGCAGGTTCGCGAGAAGTGGCAGGCGCAACTGGGCCACGTGCTGGTCGATGAATACCAGGACACCAATGCCACGCAATACGAGGTGCTGAAACTGCTGGTGGGCGAGCGCGGCCGCTTCACCGCGGTGGGCGATGACGACCAGTCGATCTACGGCTGGCGCGGCGCCACATTGGACAACCTGAAGCGCCTGCCGCTGGACTTTCCCAATCTCAAGGTGGTGAAACTCGAGCAGAACTACCGCTCCACCAGCGCGATCCTGCGGGCGGCCAACAACGTGATCGGGCCGAACCCGAAACTCTTTCCCAAGACGCTGTTCTCCGAACTGGGCGAAGGCGAACCGGTGCGCATCGTCGATGCCGACAACGAGGCGCACGAAGCCGAGCGCGCGGTGGCCCGCATTCAATCGACCCGCGCCAACGGGCTGGGCCAGGAATGGAAAGAGTTCGCGGTGCTCTATCGCGCCAATCACCAGGCGCGCGTGTTCGAGCAGGCGCTGCGCAAGGCGCAGATTCCGTACAAGGTCTCGGGCGGGCAAAGTTTTTTCGACCGCGCCGAGATCAAGGACCTGTGCTCGTGGTTGCGCCTGGTCGTCAACAACGACGACGACCCTGCCTTCCTGCGCGCCATCACCGCGCCCAAGCGCGGCATCGGCCACCAGACGCTGCAAAGCCTGGGCGTGTTCGCCGGCAAGTACAAGCTTAGTTTGTTCGCGGCGCTGTTCTCCCATTCGCTCAGCTCCGCGGTATCGACGCGCGCCATCGGCGGCCTGCACGAGTTCGGCCGCTACGTGAACGACCTGGAATTCCGGGCCCGCCATACGGCGGGCGCGCAGGACGCACGGGTGTTTCTGCTGGATTGGCTGAAGGACATCGGCTACGAAAAACATCTGTACGAAGGCGAAGACAACGAGAAGCTGGCCGCGTCCCGCTGGACCAACGTGATCGAGTTCTGCGACTGGATGGCGCAACGCTGCGGCGGCGAGATCGACGACACCGCCGGCGTCAGCATCGCCAGCGAGAAGAAGACCTTGCTCGAGGTGGCGCAGACCGTTTCGCTGCTCTCCACCATCAGCGAGCGCGAGAAAGACCAGAACGTGGTGACGCTGTCGACCCTGCATGCCGCCAAGGGCCTGGAGTGGCCGCACGTGATGCTGGTGGGCGTCACCGAGGGCTTGTTGCCTTTCAAGTTGGGCGAGGATGAAGGACCTTCCGGCAAAGCGGAGGGCGCCATGTCCGAAGGCATCCTGCAGCGCCTGCAGGAAGAGCGGCGCCTGATGTATGTGGGCATCACGCGGGCGCAGCGCTCGCTGGCCGTCAGCTGGACCAAGCGGCGCAAGAAGGGCCGCGAGATGATCCCCGCGCAGCCCAGCCGCTTCATCGCCGAGATGGCGTTGGAAACCGGCACCACCCGGGAAGACCCGCGCGAAAAGCTCAAGGCGCTGCGCGCCGAGTTCGCCAAGAAGGCGCTGGACGGCGCCGCGGCCGCAGCGTCCGCGGCGCCGCCATGAGGGGTGGGGCGGCCGCGTTGGCGGCACTGCTCGCGTCGGGTGTGGCTGGTGCGCAAGCCACCGGGCCAACCCCACAGCCCGACTGTCCCCAGGCCTTCGAAGCCGGCCAGCGCCATCTGCTGGGCCTGTGGCACGCGCAATTCGAAGGCACGCCGCGCGGGGCCACGCTGCTGCTCGAACCTCATCCGGATCAGAGCGAAAGCGTACGCGGCGAGATCAATCGTGACGGCGAGCGCAGCGCCGTCTCCGGCGAGCTCGACGAGGGCGACTTCACCCTGGAAGAATCGCGCAACGGCGTCAACATCAGTGCCGCGTGGCTGGGCGAGGTGGTCGAAGGATCCTGTGGCCGCGAGATTCGCGGAACCTGGCGCAGCGAAACCGACAAAGCCGAGCGGCCCTTTGTGCTGCACAAGCTCGGAACGCCGTAGCCGGCCGGCAGCGCCCCTTTTCAAGATAGAACCGAGGAACATTGCCATGGCGCTTCGCCCGCTTCACCGCCTTTTATTTCCGCTCGGCTGGGTGGCGATGGCCGCCGCGCACGCCGCCGGGCCGGCCGGCGCTGCCGAACCCGCGGACGGCTGGCAGG
>JAQGMT010000199.1 GCA_028292185.1 Ramlibacter sp.
TGACCACAGCCAGCACGATCAGCACGGCGACGAACCAGTCCGTGCGCCAGAAGGTGCGACGCTTTGCCGAAGAAGATGTGCTCACTGCCTGCCCCTGGTCCAGACACGCTCCGTGCTGCGGTTATTCGCAGCCCTCACACCGGCACGCCAAGGAAGGAGGGTGCAGGCCGCCAGCTGGACGTTAACAGAGGCGAATCCGCCGGACAAGGCACTTCGTCATCTCGCGAGTGCGCATCGTTGCAATGGCGCACGCTGTCGTGCCCATCGCCTCGCGAAGCGCCGTGTCGGTCGCGCGAGCCCGTTCAGGCCGGCTTCGTGCGCTGGCGCACCTGCAGCAGCTTGCCGATCCCCACCACCAGCAGTGCGCCGGCGATGGCTGCCACGTAGTGCAGCCACGGACGGGCGCCCACCGCCGCCTGGAAGACCGTGTCGCCGGCGATCGTCTCTCCGCCCACCCAGCCGATCAGGGCCGCGCCCAGCACCACGATGATCGGAAAGCGCTCCATCAACTTGATCATGAGCGTGCTGCCGAAGATCACCAGGGGAATGCTGATGGCCAGGCCGAGGATCAGCAAGGTCAGGCTGCCCTGGGCGGCCGCGGCCACCGCAATGACGTTGTCCAGGCTCATGACGAGGTCGGCGATCAGAATCGTGCGCACCGCGGACATCAGCGTGCCGTGGTGCTTGACGTCGCCCTCGCCGTCGTCATCTTCGTCGCCGAGCAGCTGCACGCCGATCCACAGCAGCAGCAGACCCCCGACGATCTGCAGATACGGCAAGGCCAGCAACTTGGCCGCGACCACGGTGAGCACGATCCTCAACGCCACGGCCGCGCCGGAGCCCCAGAACACCGCCTTGCGCTGCTGGTGGGGCGGCAGCGAGCGCGCGGCCATCGCGATCACCACGGCGTTGTCGCCGGACAGGATGATGTTGATCCAGACGATCTTGAGCAAGCCGAGCCAGAACTCGGGGGTCTGCAACATCTCCATGCTTGGGCGCTCCGGTGTGATTGGAAAGAGGAAAGCGCTCAAAACAGACGTCTTGGGCGCTTTCTATTCGAGCCAGAGTGTAGCCAGCCCCGGCGCGCGGGGCGTGAGTAGTTCTGCTTAGAGCAGTGCCTTGAGCAGCTTGGCCATCTCGGACGGATTGCGCGTGACCTTGAAGCCGCACTCTTCCATGATCGCCAGCTTGGCGTCCGCCGTATCGGCGCCGCCGGAAATCAGCGCGCCCGCGTGGCCCATGCGCTTGCCGGGAGGCGCGGTGACGCCGGCGATGAAGCCGACGATCGGCTTTTTCATGTTGGCCTTGCACCAGCGCGCGGCATCCGCCTCGTCCGGGCCGCCGATCTCGCCGATCATGATGACGGCGTCGGTATCCGGGTCATCGTTGAAGGCCTTCATCACGTCGATGTGCTTCAAGCCATTGATCGGGTCGCCGCCGATGCCCACCGCAGTGGACTCGCCGAGGCCGATCTCCGTGACTTGGGCCACGGCCTCGTACGTCAGCGTGCCCGAGCGGCTCACCACGCCGATGCGGCCCTTCCGATGGATGTGGCCCGGCATGATGCCGATCTTGATTTCGTCGGGGGTGATCAGGCCCGGGCAGTTGGGGCCCAGCAGCAGCGTTTCCTTGCCCCCGGCCGCGACCTTGGCCCTCATCCTGTTGCGCACCTCGAGCATGTCGCGTACCGGAATGCCTTCGGTGATGCAGATCGCCAGATCGAGGTCGGCCTCGACGGCTTCCCAAATCGCCGCGGCGGCGCCGGCCGGGGGAACGTAGATCACGGAGACCGTGGCGCCCGTGTCGGCCTTGGCTTGCTTGACCGACGAGAAGATCGGGATGCCGAAGATTTTTTCTCCGGCCTTCTTCGGGTTCACGCCGGCAACGAAGCAATTCTTGCCGTTGGCGTATTCCTGGCACTTCTCGGTGTGGAACTGACCGGTCTTGCCGGTGATGCCCTGGGTGATGACCCGCGTGTCTTTGTTGATGTAGATCGACATTTTTTTATTCCTGATTCGTCATGCAGCCACTGCCGCGACGACCTTCTGCGCCGCTTGCGCCATGGTGTCCGCGCTGATGATGGGCAAACCCGAGTCGGCCAGCAGTTTCTTGCCGAGTTCCTCGTTGGTCCCCTTCATGCGCACCACCAGTGGCACGCTCAGGTTCACGGCCTTGCACGCGGTGACGATGCCCGTGGCGATGGTGTCGCACTTCATGATGCCGCCAAAGATGTTCACCAGGATGGCCTTGACCTTCTTGTTCTTCAGCATGATCTTGAACGCTTCGGTGACCTTCTCCGGCGTGGCGCCGCCGCCGACGTCCAGGAAGTTGGCCGGCTCGGCACCGAACAGCTTGATCGTGTCCATCGTGGCCATCGCGAGGCCGGCGCCATTCACCAGGCAGCCGATGTTTCCGTCCAGGCTGATGTAGGCCAGGTCGAACTTGCTGGCCTCGATCTCGGCCGGATCTTCTTCATCGAGGTCGCGCAGCGCGACGATCTCCGGATGCCGGAACAGCGCATTGCTGTCGAAGTTGAATTTCGCGTCGATGGCCTTGATGTTGCCGTTGCCTTCGAGGATCAGGGGATTGATCTCCACCAGGCTGGCATCGGTGTCCATGTACACCTTGTAGAGCTTCTTGAACACGTCCATCGCCTGCGCTTGCGAAGCGGCCGGCACACCGATGCCGTTCGCGAGTTCGCGCGCCTGCGCGTCGGTGAGGCCCACCAGGGGATCGGCGAAGACCTTGATGATCTTTTCCGGGGTGGCGTGCGCCACTTCCTCGATGTCCATGCCGCCTTCGCTGGAGGCCATGAAGGCCACCTTCTGCGAAGCCCGGTCGGTGACCGCGGACACGTAGTATTCCTTCTTGATGTCCGCGCCGTCCTCGATCAGCAAGCGGCGCACCTTCTGTCCGGCGGGGCCGGTCTGGTGCGTCACCAGTTGCATGCCGAGAATTTCACCCGCCAGCTTTTTGACTTCGTCCACCGAGCGCGCCAGTTTCACGCCGCCGCCTTTGCCGCGGCCACCGGCATGGATCTGCGCCTTCACGACCCAGACCGGGCCGCCGAGTTTCTGGGCGGCCTCGACGGCCTCCTGCACGGTGAAAGCCGGAATGCCACGGGGAACCGGCACCCCGAAGTTGCGCAAGATTTCCTTGCCTTGGTACTCGTGAATCTTCATGAGGATGTTCTCGAACGACGATGGGGATGGAGGCCAGCAGGGCAGCGCGGTGCCGGCTGCGAAGGATAGCCTGCAACTGTATCATGGTGCATTGCACCATCGGCGAGACTGCGCCGATGGAACTCAACAGGAAGAAAGATGCCCAAGGTCTTCATTGACGGCGAGGCCGGTACCACCGGCTTGGAGATTCGCGAGCGGCTCGAAAAGATGCCGCAGATCGAGCTTGTCAGCATCGCGCACGAACTGCGCAAGGA
>JAQGMT010000213.1 GCA_028292185.1 Ramlibacter sp.
GGCATCACGCTGCCCTGAGCGCGCGCCGCGTCAGGTCTGTTCGACCAGCTTGGCCGTTCCCCGGCTGACGGCGTCGCCGTCGTGCGGCTGCAGCCGCCAGAACGACAGCGACGAGAAGACGGTGATCGCGGCGAGCGTGAGGAACGCCTTGTGCAGCGCGTCGGTGACGAGGACGTGATCGGTTTGCGGCAGGCCGGCCATGAACCAGCCGGCCACCAGGGTCGCCGCGGCCAACCCGAAACTCATGGACAGCTGCTGCATCGAGCTGGCCAGCGTGCTGGCCATGCTGGTGTCCGCCCCTTCCACGTCGGCATACGCCAGCGTGTTCATCGCAGAAAACTGCATCGAGTTGAAGAAGCCCAGGCACAGCGCCAGCAGCACGATCAGCAGCTTGGGTGTGCCCGGTTCGACCAGCGAGAACAGCCCGATCGCGATGCCGATCATCACCGTATTGATGATGAGCACGCGGCGATAGCCCAGCGCGGCCAGCACTTTCTTGGTGCCGACCTTGGTGGTGATCGCGGCCGCGGCGGACGGCATCATCAACAGGCCCGACTGCCATGACGGCAGCCCCATCCCCACCTGGTAGAGCAGCGGCAACAGGAAAGGGATGCCGCCCATGCCCATGCGCGTGAGGAAACCGCCGGCCACCGAAATGCGAAAGGTGCGCACCCGAAACAGCTGCAGCCGCAGCAGCGGATAAGCGGTGCGCAGGGCATGCACCCCGTAGGCCGCCAGCAGGCCAAGCGAAAGCAGCAGCAGCACCCCCTCGGAGGTCAGGTCGAGCCGGTGCTCGCCGAATATCTCCAGCAGCCACGACAGCAGCGCGACCCCCGATCCGAACAGCACGAAGCCCACGATGTCCAGCGGCCGCGCCGACTGCGCGTGGTACTCGGGCAAGTAGCGCCAGATCATCACCAGTGCGGCGATGCCCACCGGCAGGTTCACCAGGAAAATGAAGCGCCACGACACCACGTGCACGATCAAGCCGCCGACGGTCGGCCCGAGCAGCGGCCCCACCAATGCCGGCATCACGACGAAGTTCATCGCCGACAGCAACTCGGCCTTGCTGAAGCTGCGGATGATGGTGAGCCGGCCCACCGGCATCATCATGGCCGCGCCCGCGCCTTGCAGCAGGCGCGCCGCGATCAGCATCGGCGCGTTGAGCGACATGCCGCAGAGCAGCGAGGCGAAAGTGAATACCGATACCGCGGCGAAGAACACCCGCCGCGTGCCGAAGCGGTCGGCCATCCAGCCGCTGATCGGAATGAACACCGCCAGGCTCAAGATATAGCTGGCCACCACCGCCTTGAGGCTGAGTGGCGCAACGCCCAGGCTCGCCGCCATCACCGGCACCGCCGTGTTGACGATGGTGGCGTCCAGCGTCTCCATGAACATGACGATGGCGACGACCCAGGGAAGGTAGCGCTTGGCGTCGGCGGGATCGGGTGCGGTCATGGGCGTGGTGGCCGAACAGGCCCGCCATGATAGGCGCTCCGCCCGCACCCGCGTGTCGGCTATTGCGCCGCCTGCATGCCTGCCGCGAACTTCGCCATCTCTTCCCGGCTCAGGTCCGACACGGCCCAGAATCGCATGCCCGCATGGGTCCAGCGCGCGACTTGGTAACCATGATCGGTGGTCAAGGCGGCCGCCGCTCGCCGGCCCGCCTGTTCGGGCAAGATGAAGACGTTGATCGTATGGCCGCGCCGCCGGTACACCAATGCCGCCGCCGGCCGGTCCTGCACGTAGTCCAGCCGGCCGCCCACCAGCGGAAAGCCGTCTTCGGCGAGGTCGATCACCGGCGGCGCGTAGTCCAGCTTGCCGGTGAACCACGGCTTCACCGTGTGCTGATCGGTGGAGGCGACGTCCATCAGGTGATCGCCCATCAGGGAGCGCACGTGGCTCGCCACCACTTGCGATTCGACCGGCCCCTCGTCGGCCGTCGTGCCGGCGCGGTACGTCATCACCGAAACCGCCAGCAGCGCGCCGCAGGCGAAGCTGGCGCCCACCGGCACCCAGCGATTCCACGACGCCCGCGCGGCACCGAAGAAACCGCTGCCGCGGGGCGGCTGCGCCAGCGAATAGCGAATGCGCCGCTTCAAGCCGGGCGGGGCCTTGTAGCGGGTCATGTGCTGCTTCAAGTCGGCCGGCAGTTCGGCCATGGGATCGTTGTCCATATCCGGCGGCCTCATCGGTAATCGCTCAGGTATTCGTGCAATAGGCGCCGGGCGCGCGACAGCCGCGACATCACCGTGCCCTTCGGAATGTCGAGGACGCGGGCGATGTCTTCGTAGCTCAGCTCTTCGATCTCGCGCAGCACCAGCACCTCGCGAAACGCCAGCGGCAGGCTGCTGATCGCCGCCGTGACTTGCGCCCGCTCGACTTTCTGCAGCAGCAGCGTCTCCGGCGTCTGGATGCGGTCCTGCGAGTCCAGGTTGGGCGCATCCACGTCTTCCATTTCGCATTCGAACTCGCGCGTCCGTTTTTGCTGGACGAACCAGGAATAGCAGACGTTGCGCACGATGCCCAGCAACCAGGGCCGCGCATCGCCGCCGCGAAAGCTGCCGAAGTAGCGGAACGCCCGCAGGTAGGCGTCCTGCACCACGTCTTCGGCCACGTGCTCGTCGCGCACCAGCCAGCGCGCCAGGCTGTAAGCGGCGTCCAGGCAGGGAAGCACCTCGGATTCAAAGCGAGTGCGGGTATCGGTCACGGGTTCGATCCACCTTCGTTCTCCTGTCTACCTTCGCGGGCCCTTCTTTATTCCCGGCTGTTCGCGAGATCGGGCTTTATTTTTCCGGGCGGAATTTTCCAGCCCCGGCGCCGATATCTCACCGCATGAACCTGATCGCCAAACTCCTGCCCGCCATCGCCTTGACGGCGGGTCTGTCCGCAGCCCAGGCCGAGGGCGACGCGCTGCACGGCAAGCAGCTGTATGCGGTGCGCTGCGCCATCTGCCACTCGCTCGATTACAACGGCGTCGGCCCCACCCACAAGAACCTGATCGGCCGGCGCGCCGGCAGTGTGCAAGGCTACGCCTATTCGCCCGCTTTGAAAAATTCAGACGTGGTGTGGGGCGAGGCCAACCTCAAACAGTGGCTGTCGGAGCCCGAGAAATTCATCCCCGGCCAGAAGATGTTCATCGCGATTCCCGACGCGCGGGATCGCGCCGACATCGTCGCTTACCTGCTGCAGGCCGGCGCCCAGCAGCCATCCAAAACCCCTTGACCCTGGAGAATGAAATGCATCAACGACGCCAGCTCTTGAAACTTGCCGCCCTCGGCGGCGGCGCTGCCTACCTGTCCGCTCTGGGCGGATGCGCGGCGGCGCTCGGGCCCGTGGGCGGCCCGGCGCGCGCCGCCGCCGCACCCGACTACGACGACTTCTACTTCGTGCAGTTGTCCGACACCCACTGGGGCTTCTCGGGCCCGCCCAATCCCGATGCGGCCAACACCTTGCGCAAGGCGGTGGCCGCCGTGAACGCGCTGGAGCATCCGCCCGAATTCATCGTCTTCACCGGCGACCTGACCCACACCACCGACGATCCGGGCGAGCGCCGCAAACGCATGGCGGGCTTTCGCGACATCGTCTCGGCCTTGAAGGTCAAGCAGGTTCGCTTCATGCCGGGCGAGCACGACGCCGCGCTGGACCGCGGCGCGGCGTACCGGGAATTTTTCGGCGAGACCTTCTATTCCTTCGACCACAAGGGCGTGCACTTCATCGCCCTGGACAACGTGTCCGATCCCGGCGCGAAGATCGGCGACGAGCAGCTGGCCTGGATGAAGGCCGACCTGGCCCGGCGCCCGAAGGACAGCCCGATCGTGGTGCTCACGCACCGGCCGCTGTTCGACCTCGCGCCGAAATGGGATTGGGCGACGCGCGACGGCGCGCAAGCGGTGGAGATCCTGATGCCTTATCCGCAGGTGACGGTGTTCTACGGGCACATCCACCAGGAACACCACCACATGACCGGGCACATCGCGCATCACTCGGCCAAGTCGCTGATCTTTCCCTTGCCCGCGCCGGGCAGCCAGCCCACGCGCACGCCGCTGCCTTGGGACCCCGCGCAGCCGAACCGCGGCCTGGGGTTTCGCGAAGTCGAGGCCGAGCCCGACGCCGCGAACTACAAGATCCAGGAATTCGGCGTGACACGGGCCTGACCATGGCAGCGACACGACGCAACTGGATCGCCCGGGCGATCACCCTCGGTACGTTGCCGCTGCTGGGCGCACTCGGCCGCCATGCGGCCGCGCAGGCGCCCACGCCGCAGGTGGTGAAGCTGGTCGCCCAGCGCTTTCGCTACACACCCAGCGAATTCCGGGTCAAGCCCGGCGAGGTGGTGCTGGAATTCACTTCGCTCGATTTCGTGCACGGCTTCAACATGCCCGACCTGAAGCTGCGAGCCGATTTGCCGCCGGGGCGCGTCACGCAAGTGCGCTTCACGGTGGCTGCGCCGGGTGAGTATCCCTTCCTGTGCGACAACTTCTGCGGCGATCATCACGAAGAGATGGGCGCGCGCATGATCGTGGAAGCGGTGGCTTAGCGACATGCGGCCTCACCTGCGCATCGCGCGGCCGGTCAGCAATCTCGCACGAAGCCGCGACATGTACTGCCATGGACTGGGCCTGCGCGTGGTCGGCA
>JAQGMT010000224.1 GCA_028292185.1 Ramlibacter sp.
AGCTCGGGTTGTTGAAGAAGCCCTCGAAGGACTCGACCTTCAATTCGAGCAGCGGGCCTTCGAAGATGTCGCCGGCGCGATTGATCCGAACGTTGCCGCGCGCCCGCGCCAGGTCGTCGGGCTGGTAATACTCGAGCCGGTCGGCATTGATCACGGTCGCGCCGCGCCGCAGCTGAGCCTCGCCCTCGATCACGGTTTCAAGGTCCGTGCGGCCGGACACCTGATTGCCCGACAAATACGTGGGCAGTTGCTCGCGTGTGGCCGGCGGAATGTCTTCACGCAGCATGGGGCTGGGCTTGAGCGCCAGCGGCGCTTCCGATTGCGCCCTCACGGCGCCGACATGCAGCAACGTGCAGGCCACCAGGGCCACCGGCGTCAGGTCAAAGCGGGCGCGCAAGGGCTTGGATGTGCGGTGGACCATGAAGAGATGATGTTTCACGGCAGCATCGGCCGGGGCAGTCAGCGTGATTTGTAGAATGGATTATCCATGAGCGAACCTCTGACACCGACCCTCGCCCTCACGCCCACTCCCGTCACCTGGGCCGATGCCCAGCGCGAGAATGCTTTCACGCAGTGGCTGGGCCGCGTCGCCAGCGCCCGGGGGCTGGTCCCCGAAAGCTTGCGGCTGGCCTCCGCCGACGCGAGCTTTCGGCGCTATTTGAGGATCGATGCCGCCGGTGAGCCCGGCGTGCGCAGCTGCATCATCATGGACGCGCCGCCGGACAAGGAAGACTGCGCCCCGTTCGTGAAGGTCGCTGGCCTGATGGAGCAAGCGGGCTTGAATGTGCCTCGCGTGCTGGAATGGGAGCAGGGCCTGGGCTTCATGTTGCTGGATGACCTGGGCGCCCGAACCATGATGGAAGTGGTCGATCCGGGCGATGCCGCGGCCAACCTGCCGCTCTACCTGCGCGCGGTGGACGCATTGGTGGCCTGGCAAGCCGCGTCGCAGCCTGGCGTGCTGCCGCCGTACGACAGCGCCTTGCTGGCTCGCGAACTGGCGCTGTTCCCCGACTGGTACCTCGAGCGCCATCGCGCCGTCAAGGCGGAGGGGGCCGTTCGCGAGACGCTGGACGAGGTGTTCGGCCTGATCATCAAGCGCAACCTGGCCGCACCGCAGGTCTACGTGCACCGCGACTTCATGCCGCGCAACCTGATGATGCCCGCCGACCCGGCCGAACCGCGCCTGGGTGTGCTCGATTTCCAGGATGCCGTGTACGGACCCATCACCTACGACATCGCCAGCCTGATGCGCGACGCGTTCCTGAGCTGGGACGAGGAATTCGTGCTCGATGTCACCGTCCGCTACTGGCAGAAGGCCTTGAAGGCGGGTCTGCCGGTGGATTCGGATTTCGGCGAGTTCTACCGCGCGGTGGAGTGGATGGGCTTGCAACGCCACCTCAAGGTCGCCGGGATCTTCGCGCGGCTCACCCTGCGTGACGGCAAGCCGCGGTACCTGGCCGACACGCCGCGCTTCATCGCCTACATCCGCGCGACGGCCGCGCGTTACCGCGAACTCGCGCCTTTGCTGCGCCTGGTGGACGAAGTGGAAGGCACGCAGCCCGCCACCGGCTACGCCATCGGCCGCATGTAGCGCCCCATGCCGCGGTTCCACTGTCCGCTGCCGCTCGCGGCCGGCTCTTCACTGGAGTTGCCGCAAGGCACGGCGCGTCACGTCCAGGTGTTGCGCCTGCAACCGGGCGCGGGCATCACGCTGTTCAACGGCGCGGGCGGTGAGTTCGAGGCGGTGGTCGAGCACATGGGACGCAGCGACGTGCGAGTGCAGGTGCTGCGTCATCTGGACGTCGAGCGCGAGGCGGTTCGGCAGGTGCATCTGGCCGTCGGCATGCCGGCCAACGAGCGCATGGACTGGTTGGTGGAGAAGGCCAGTGAACTCGGCGCGGCCAGCATCCAGCCGCTGCTGGCGGCCCGCAGCGTGCTCAAGCTCACCGGAGAGCGCGCCGAAAAGAAAAGGGCGCACTGGCAGGCGATCGCGATTGCCGCTTGCGAGCAATGCGGGCGCAATCGGGTGCCGCAGCTGCATGAAGTCGCGCCCTTCGATCAATGGCTGGCGCAGGCGCTACCGGGGGTGCGTTGGATGCTGACGCTTGCCGCCGACGCCGTTCCCTTGTCGCCCGATGCGCAAGCCGACCAGGCGCTCACTCTCTTGTCGGGGCCCGAAGGGGGTTTGACCGCCGTGGAAGAGGCCCGCGCCCTTGCCGCCGGGTTCGTGCGCCGCAGCCTCGGGCCGCGGGTGCTCCGTGCGGAAACCGCTCCGCTCGCGGCCCTCAGCCGGCTTGCCTGATACTTGGCACCCACCCCACTGAACGGAATCGCTTGAACAAGAATCTTTGGCTGCTTGCCGGGTGCCAGGGCCTCTTTCTGACCAACAACGTCGTGTTCATCGCGATCAACGGCCTGGTCGGCCTCGCGCTCGCGCCCTTGGGATGGATGGCGACGCTGCCGGTGATGGCTTACGTGGTCGGCGGCGCACTCTCCACCGGATTGGTCGCCAAGATCCAGATGCGCTTCGGGCGCAAGCGCTCGTTCCAGCTTGGCCTCGTGGTGGCCCTGTTGTCGGCGCTGCTGTGCGCCTATGCCGCCGCCGGGCGGCACTTCTGGCTGCTGTGCACGGCCACGCTGGTGGCCGGCTACTACAACGCCAACGCCAATCTTTACCGCTTCGCCGCCGCGGAGCTTGCCGGCACGAAGTCGCGCGAGAAGGCGGTTTCGCTGGTGCTGGCCGGCGGCCTGCTGGGTGC
>JAQGMT010000231.1 GCA_028292185.1 Ramlibacter sp.
CTGCGCCAGTTGGCGATGGAGATCCGGGAACTCGTCCACGTGCATCAGGAATTCCATGTGCCAGCCGAATGCGGCAATGCGGGACGCGAGCGATTTCAGCGCATCCATCGGCAGCACGCCCTTGCCATCCTTCAGGTCAACGATGTTGCATCGCACGCCGCGAACACCTTGCGCGTGCAAGGACTCGATTTCGGATGTCGCGACGTCGAACTCCACCACGGCCACACCGCGCAAGCGCTCGCGGTCGGCGGCGAGTGTGTCCAGCATCGCGCGATTGTCGGTGCCGTAGACGCTGGGTTGCACCAGCACGGCACGTTCGATACCGAGTGTGTCCAGCATGTGCCGGTACGCGGGGAGCAAGGCGTCGGGCGGCGTGTAGATGCGTTGCGGCCAATACGGATAGCGTTCGGCCGGTCCGCAGACGTGCGCATGGCAGTCGCACGCGCCCGGCGGTACCGTGAAGGAGGGCGCACGCGGCGCCGGATCGAAAGCCGCGCAAACGGGAATGGAATCGCCCACGTGCTTCACTCCGCCTTGATGTTGCCGTCCTTGATCACCTTCGTCCACTTGGCCAGGTCTTCGCGGATGAACGCGGAAAACTCTTCGGGTGTACCGCCGAGCGAACTGACGCCCAATGCCGCGAACCGCTCTTTCACGTCCGGGCGCAACAGCACCTTCTGCAAGGCGGCATTGAGCCGCGCGATGATCTCGGGGGAGGTGCCGGCAGGCGCGAGCACCCCGGTGATGTTGATGACGTCCATCTCCTTCACGCCCGACTCCAGCATGGTCGGAACCTCCGGCAGTACAGCGGCGCGGGTGGATGACGTCACGGCGATGGCCTTGATGCGGCCCGACTTGATGTTGGCCGTGGAGGCGGCGAGCTGGTCGAACAGCAGGTCGACCTGGCCGCCCATCAGGTCGCCGGCCACCGCGCCGGCGCCTTTGTACGGAACGTGCAGCAGCTTGGTTCCGGTGACCGACTGGAACAGCTCGCCCACCAGGTGATTCGAACTGCCGTTGCCGCCGGAAGCCATCGTGAGGCCGCCGGGCTTGGATTTGGCCAGCGCGATCAATTCGGGCAGCGTGCGCGCCGCCACCGCCGGGTGTGCGACCAGTACGAACGGGGTGGCCGCGATCAGCGAAATCGGCGCGAAATCGCGCAGCGGCTGATAGGGGTTGCGCGGGAACAAGGCGGGCGCCACGCTCAGCGTGCTGTTCGATCCCATCAACAGCGTGTAGCCGTCCGCCGGCGCCTTGGCCACGAGATCGGCGCCCAGCACCCCGCCTGCGCCGGCGCGGTTTTCGACCACGATCGTCTGCCCGATGAGTTCGCCGAGGGCCGGCGCGAGGGTGCGCGCGGTGATGTCCACATTGCCGCCGGGCGCGAACGGCACGATCAAGCGGATCGGCTTCGCGCTCGGATAGCCTTGCGACAGCGCCGAGAGCGGAAGGGCCATGGCCAACAACAGGGTGGCGACGATTTTCATTTTGTCTCCTGGGGTGTGAAGGGCGGGGCGCCTAGTTGCGGCGCTCGAGCGTCGCGGCGATCCAGTCGGCGATGTAGTCGACACCGGCGGGGCGGTTGTCGACACAGCAGTGGCCCGAGGCGCCTTCGTCTGCCGTGAAGATCTTCAATTCCTTTTGCTGCGAACCGAGTTCCTGGTAAAGCTTCTGCGCCGCGGCAACAGGCACCACCTTGTCGTCGGCGCCGTGCACCACCAGGAACGGCATCTTCACCTGGTCCGCCACGCTCTCCAGCGAAAACTTCTGCGCCTTGGCGATCGCCGCTTCCGCGTCGCCCAGGCAACCCATGATCCAGGCGAAGTGAAAGGTGGACTGCGCGGTGGCTTTCGGATCGGCTTGCTGGCGCTTCTGCACCTCGCGCTGAAACGCCGCCAGGTCCCAGTGCAGCGCGGCAAACGCGACTCCCGCGGCATAGCGCGGCTCGAATGCAGCAACGCGCGCCGCGTAGTAGCCGCCGAAGCTGTAGCCCATGACGACGACCGCGTCCGGATCGACGTCGTTTCGCTGCAGCAGGAAATCCAGCGCCGCCGTTCCAGCGACTTCGTAGTCGTGCCGCGCGTACATGCCGCGCAGGCGCAGCGACTCGCCCTGGCCCGGACCGTCGATCGCCAGCGTGTTCCAGCCGCGGGCCGCGAATTCCAGCCCGCAGAACAAGACGCTCATTTCCTTGCAGTTGTCCATGCCGTCGAACACCACCACCGTGGGGGCGCGCTGGCCGTCCGGTGTGTTGCGGGCCTTCATGAACAGCGCGGGCAGTGTCGTGCCTTCAAACGGCACCTCCACCCGTTCGATGTTCGGATGCTGGCGCAGCAGGCCGGCCTGCTGGCACCGGATCGCCTGCTCGCCCAGGCTGCGCTTGTCCTCGCCGGGGTAGACGAAACGCTCCGCGGTGAAATAATACATGCCGGCGCGCAGCCAAGCGTTGCCGGCCGTGCGCTCGTGGCTCAGCTTCGCCGCGGCTTCGGCCTGCCGCTCGACGCGCTGCCCCATCGCGAACCACTCATCGCGCCAGGCGCCCGGCTCGGCCTGTCTTGCGTTCAGGCGCTCGCAGATCTCGTCGACTTCCGCCAAGGCCACCGCGTTGTACGGCGCCATGCCTTTGGTGACCAGCGCCGCATTCGACCAGGCCAGGTTTCCGGGGAACTGCATCTTCCAGGTGCCCGCCTTGTCCGTCATGTGTGTCCTTGTTGGAGCCTCGCTTGCGTAGCGAAGTCCGCGCATTCTAGTGTGCGATGGCGCATCGGCCGCGGCAGCGGCGCGTGATCAGCAGCCTTCCTGCTTGCCTTGCTTGAGCAGCCGGGCGCGTTCAGCGGTGGCGGGGTGGCTGCTGAGCAAGCTGGCCAGCGCGCTGCTGTCTTGCGGCGACGCGGCGCCATCTTTTGCGGCAGCAGCCGATCGCCGTGCTTGCGCCTGTTCCATCGCGAGCAGCAGATCGGCCATCGGCGCAGCCGGCAGTTGCGCCTTTCGCATCAAGGTAGTCGCGAAGCAGTCGGCCTCGGTCTCGTGGCTGCGGCGATAGGCCAGCCCGGTGAGCAAGGATCCGCCCATCGAGACCACGCTGGACATGTCGCCCAACGCCAGCCCCAAGCCGACGTTCAGCACCGCCTGCTCCACGATCAAGCGGGTGGTGTGGCGATGCACGACGTGACCGATCTCGTGGGCCAGCACGCCGGCGATCGCGTCATCGCCGATCCCGGGCTGCTCGGCGGCTTGCACCAAGCCGTCGGTCATCACGATCATCCCGCCCGGCAAGGCAAAGGCGTTCGCGCCGAGGCCGGAGCGAAACGCGAGCGAGAGCGGCGGCGCATAAGCGCTGTAGCGGCGCATGGACGGATCGACCAGGCGCGCCATCGCGCCAAAGCGCTCGCGCAACTGTGCTTGCCGCTGCGCGGGCAGCTTGCTGGGGTGGAGCGGTCCTTCGTCGAGGTCGCGCAGCGCCCGCTGCGACAGTGCCGTTTCCCATTCCAGCGGCACCTGGCGCGTCAGCTGCGTCGCGGCCCAGGGCGTGCCCCAGCGATAGAACGCGCCCAGGCCGGCGACGGCGACGACGAGCACGGCGAGGAACACCCTCCAACGCGTTTGCATGCGCTGCGACAGGGCCGGCCGTTCGCCCGCGGCCGCGAGCGCCGCCTGCCATTGCGCGATGTCGTCGATTTCCAGGCTGCCGTTTTCGCGCAGGTCGATGGCGAGCGTGCGCGGTGAACGGCCGGCGCTCCAGGCCTGCGGCCAGCCCACCTGCTTGCCACTGAGTTCCAGCCGACGGGCGGCCGCGGCGAGTTCGTGGATGCGCAAGGCCGGGCCGCCCGCGGTGGCATGCAAGGTGACCAGCACGATGCGCGCCTGGCTGCTGTGTCCGTCGAACCAGCGGCCGCGTAGCGGAGCGGCGTCGGTCATGGCCTCGGGCCTAGCCCACGAGGTCCAGCCCGGCGATATCCGCCAGGGCATCGCCAAGCCCGTCTTGCTGCCGCACCAGTTCGCCGGTCAGCTGATCGATCCCGCCTTTCACATGCAGCGTGACCGACTCGGTCTTCATCCGGTATTCGCTGACCAGCGCGAAGGGACGGTAGAACCCCAGCGTGAGCAAAGTGAGGAAGATGTTCCTCACCCGCAGCAGCACATAGCTGCGCGTGCGCAGGTTGCTCTTGAAGCGGGCAATGTCGCTGACGCCCACGTTGTTCCACACCAGCTGGAACATGCGTGCCTGGCGGTACGCCCGGGCGGGCGCCGATGCCAGCAGCAAGCCAAAGAGAAAAGCCAATGTGCCCATGACCACGACCAGGGCCATTGCCGCGCCTCTGGGCCTGTGGCTGCTCCAGCCGAACGCCACCAGCGCGACGACGAGCGCGAACACCAAGGCGCTGGCAATGAACACACCGACCGTCGCCAGCCAGATGCTGACGAAATCGCGGTAGACCGGTTTCCACCGGCCCGCCTGGGTGCCGATGCGAGCCCGCAAGACCAGCAGGCTCTTGTAATTGAATTCCAGCCGGACGATGCACAGCACCGTGGCAAGGAAGCCGAGCACCGGCAACAGCCACGCCGCGGCCGGGATGGCGGACAGCTGGCGCGCCACGCCGCGGCCGCCGCCCGCGATCGACAGGTCACGGGTCACGGCCGTGAATACCGCCACCACCGCGATCCAGATGAGCGCAATGACGAACACGGGCCAACTGGCTTTGTAGACCTCGCCCCAAGTGGCGGTGAACTGCAGGCGCACGCCGCGCCAGCGGGTGGCGCCGAGCCGGAAGCGCATCGCGCTGCCCCAGAAATAAGGCGCCAGCACGGCGCCGGCCAGCATGAAGATGGACACGGTCGAGTGCTGGCCGGTTTCGGCCGCAAGCTTGAACGCAATGTAGATGCCGACCAGCAGCAGGAAGCCGAACACCATGCGGCGCTGCTGCGCGGTGAACTCCAATGGACTGCCCGCGACCAGGGTGTGGCTGTAGAAGTATTGGGCGGTCCGCCGCCGCGCGAACGGTGTGTAGAAACCGACCGTGACCACGTTCAGCAGGAGGTTGACGATCCAGACGCGAAAGAACTCGGGGCCGGACCCTGAAAATTCAAGATCGAAGGGCTCGATGCCCCGAGCCAGCGCCCGCGTGTCGATGCGATGCGCCGCGGGGTTCGCCGCCTGGGCCACCGATCCCAAGGGCGAGCTGTCCGTGTTCATGCTTGTACTTCTCCTGCACCACCTGCAATCCAGTGTAGCGCTAGAACCGTTCGCCCGGCAGAAGATAGCGCCATTGCGATGGGGCCAGTCCGGCCATCGGCAAGCGTCCCAAGCGGATTCGCTTCAATGCAGTGAGCCGCAGCCCGACTTGAGCGCACATCCACTCGACCAATTCGGGCGCGATGCCCTTCATGGCGAAACGCAAGCGGCGTTCGCTTTGCCAGCTCACTTTGGCGGGCGGCAAACTGCGGCCTTCGAAGGCCAACCCGTGGCACAGCCGCTCGAGGCCGTTGGGCGCGATATCGCCTGTGACCTCGGCCACCAGCTCCTGCTCGAGGTGCATCGCGTCTTCGGTGAGTTTGCGCACGATGCGCCCGTCCTGGCTGTACACCGCCAGGCCGCTGGCCGGCGCAGGCAGGGGCATCAGGAAGGCAAGTTGCGCGAAGTGGCGCTTGACGCTGCGAATGCCCGAAGCATCCGCGCTGCTGCGATGGGCCGGCACCAGGAGCCGCGTCGCCTCCTGATAGCCGATGCCGGCGGGCTTGTGCAGCAGCAAGGTGACGGGCTCCAGGGTGGCGGTGCTGGCGCCGCGATCGAGTTCGACGCGTTGCTCATCGCTCACGCGAGATTGCGGTTCCTCGACGATGGCGCCATCGACGCGCACCCATCCGCCCTCGATGTACTGCTCCGCCTCCCGGCGCGAGCAAGGCACCATCGCGGCGACGCGCTTGGACAGCCGGACCGGTTCAGTCATCACGCAGCGGGCCCGCGCGTCACGCGAGGCCCAGCGCCTCGATGCGTTGCACGTGCGCGAGCAAAGAGCGCTGCGCAATCGGCCACAGCCGCGGCGGCACGTCGTCGTAGGCCAGCTCCACCCATTCGGCCAACTCGCCTTGCGGCCTGGCCTGCATCGCCGCGATCACCTTGGCCTCGCGTTTCAGGCGGTGCATCTTGAGTTGCGCAATCGCTTGCACGGCGGAGCCGATCACATGGCCGTGCGCGGGCAGGATGAATTCGATGCCGTAGTCATCACAGGCGCGCGTCAACGCATCGAGCGATTCCAGGTAGGCCGTCATTTCGCCATCCGGCGGATTGACGATGGTGGTGCTGCCGTTGAGGATGTGGTCGCCGGAGAACAGCAAGCCGTCTTCCACCAGCACCAGGCACAAATGATTGGCGGCGTGGCCGGGCGTGTGGATCACCTTCAACGTGTGCCGCGCGCCTCGGCCCTCGAGTACCAGTTCTTCGCCGTTCGCGAGGCTGCGGTCGGGCACGAACAAGCTGGCCGCCGCGGCGGTCGGGGCCGAAGGCAATCCGAGGATAGGTGGCTTGTTGGCACACATCGCTTGCAGCGGACGCGCACCGGGCGAATGGTCGATGTGCGAATGCGTACACACGATCATGCGGACGTCGCCACCGGCCGCGCGCCACAGGCGCTCGATGTGTTCCGCGTCAGCCGGCCCCGGATCGATGGCGATGTAGCCGGTGTCGGGGTCGCCGACCAGGTAGCTGTTGGTACCGGGGCCGGTCATCACACCCGGGTTGGGGGCCGTGAGGCGCGTCACGTTCTTCAGCAGCCTCGCAGGTTCATCGCTGCGCCAATCCAGGTGATGCACCATCTGGCCATCGGGACTGACCAGCGCCAGCTCGCCGTAGGGCATCTCGTGCTCCATGTAGCGTGCTTCCGCGCCGCTCAGGAATCCCGCGCGCGGACAACTGGTCCACAGGGGCTGATCCCCCGCGCAGGCTTGCAGCACCGCGTCCACGGATGCGAATTTCGCCAGCCGCTCGAGCGTGCGGATGGTCGGGAAGATCATGAAGAAACTGCCGGCCTTGTGCCGTTCCAGCGCATCGGCCGGGCGGACCCACACCGGCTCGAACTGCTCGGCTTCGTCGGCGACGGGCGTCTGGTCTTGCGGCATGCGCGCCACCAGGAAGGGCACGTCGAAGCGGCGCGGCAGGTCGCGGTCGGTGATCCAGTGCGCGAGCACGTACACCTGGTCGGCCGCCAAGGTGAGGCCCCGCGCTTGGCACTGCGGGGCGAAGGCCTCATGCCGGTTCATCGCCGCGATGTCCTGCGCGCCCGCCGGCGAGCCGTCGGCATGGCGGGCCAGCAGGACGCCCAGCTCCTCGAAGCTTTCGCGAATGGCGGCGATCGCCTGCGTCAAGCGCAGATCGTCTTGCGCGGGACGGCGGGCGGCGATGGTATGCGCGGCGGCGTCGGCCGCATCGATGCCGCCACCGGGAAACACATAAGCCCCCGGCGCGAAACTCGCGGTCGGCGAGCGGCGCGTCATCAGCACCTCGATGCCGTGCTCGCTGTCGCGCAGCAGCAGAACCGTGGCAGCCGGGCGCGGCACGGCCGGTTCACGCTGAGCGTGCAGAAGTTGGGAAGGACGAACCATGCCCGCATTATCGGCAGCGAGCGGAGGCCGGGCCCGTCCTGGGGAAAACCCCGTCGATAAAAGACTGTCGCACCCGAGTACGCGGTTCGATACTGCTGG
>JAQGMT010000234.1 GCA_028292185.1 Ramlibacter sp.
ACGTTCGGCGATACGCGATCCAGCATCTGCGCCGTCGAACGCCGGGACGACCGCTTCGTGCTCAACAAGGATGCGACGACCGGGTCGTACTGTGAGCATGCCGACGCGATCGTCGTCACCTGCCGGCGCGACGCCGGCGCGGCTGCGAGCGATCAGGTGCTGGTGCTGGTGCGGCGCGAGGACTTCACGCTGACGACCACGACGACGTGGGACACGTTGGGAATGCGCGGTACCTGCAGCCCGGGATTCCGGCTGCAGTCGTCGGGTCCGCAGGAGCAGATCGTGCCGGGCGCTTTCGCCGACAGTTCGGCGCAAACCATGGTGCCTTATTCGCACATCCTTTGGTCGTCGGTGTGGTGGGGCATTGCCGCCGACGCCGTCGCTCGCGCTGGCAAGTTCGTGCGCGGGCAGGCTCGGCAAACGCCCGGGTCGGTGCCGCCCAGCGCGCAGCGCCTGGCGGAGGTCTCGATCCAGCTGCAAGGCATGAAGCAGAACTGGCTCGCGGCGGCTCAGGCATTCGACGCGCTCGGCCCCGGCGACCAGGAGCAGTTGCTGAGCCTCGGGTGGGCGCTGCGCCTGAACAACCTGAAGGTGTCGTGTTCCGAAACGGCGCCGCAGATCGTTCACCGCGCACTGCAAATCGTGGGCATCCTGGGCTACAAGAACGACAGCCCCTTCAGCCTGGGACGCCATTACCGCGACGTGCTGTCGGCGTCGCTGATGATCGCCAACGACCGCATCAATGCCAAGAGCGCATCGATGCTGCTGGTATTCAAGGACGCATCTTGACCGTGTCTTACGACGTAGAGAATTTCAATCGAGGGCTGATCGAGCACGGCCTGATCCTTCCGACCACCGTGAAAGGCGCCTACGGGCGCGGCGCCGTGTTCGAAGACATCCTGCGCCGCTTCGACGACCTGCTGGGACGCTTGTGCGAACCCGAGCACCCGCAGGAGATGACCTTCCCGCCGATCCTGCCGCGTGCCTTGATCGAGAAGCTCGGGTACCTCGACAATTTTCCGCACCTCGCCGGATCGATCCACAGCTTCATGGGCAGCGAAGCCGGCGCACGCGAGCTCTCGGCCCTGGTGAATGCCGGCGAGCGCTGGGAGCCGCTCCTCGATCCGACGGAGGTCATGCTGGCGCCGGCCGCTTGTTACGCGGTCTATCCCAATTTCAGCGGGCTGTTGCCCGAGGGCGGACGCTGGATCAAGGTGCTCGGCTGGGTATTCCGGCACGAGCCGTCCGACGAGCCCACGCGCTTGCTTTCATTTCGCATGCGCGAATACGTGCGGCTCGGCCGCCCCGATGAGGTGGAGGTTTGGCGCGATACCTGGCTGCAGCGCGGGCTGGAATTGTTCCGCGGCCTGGGCTTGCCCGCGCACAGCGACCTCGCATCGGATCCCTTCTTCGGCCGGCCCGGCAAGATGATGGCGGCTCAGCAGGTGGAGCAGCGCCTCAAATTCGAAATCATGGTGCCGGTGGTTTCGCTGGAGCGGCCCACAGCGGTGTGCTCGTTCAACTGGCACCAGGATCACTTCAGCTCGAAGTTCGGCTTTCGCAGCTCGGACGGCTCGCTCGCACACAGCGCGTGCATCGGGCTCGGGCTGGAGCGGGCAACGCTGGCGCTGATCAAGACGCACGGCTTCGATCCCACCAGGTGGCCGCAGTACGTGCGAGCGCAGTTGTGGCCGTGAACCGGTTCATCGGGGAGATCGTCGCGGAAAAGCTCACGCACATCCACAAGCTTGCCAGCCTGGTGCCGGGCGACCCGGGCAGCTACAACAGCGAGAAGGTCGCCAATCGCAGGGGAGTGAACCTGCGCAGCTTCGAAAGCGAACGGCAGGCGATCGCGTGGTTGCGCGAGCCTGCTGCCGCCGGTTAGGTCGCTCTTACAACGACCGGAGGTATTGCGCCACGTCGGTGATCTGCTGTGGCGTCAAACCCAAGGTGCGCTTGGTGTTGTACGTCTGGACCACGGCCTCCAGCGTCGGCGCCGATCCGTCGTGGAAATACGGCGCGTGCTGCCAGACACCCTTGAGCGGCGAGGTGCGGTACTGCTTGGTCGCCGAGCGGGAAGCGTAGCTTGGCGTTTCGGGCTCGGCCATCGAATCGGCCACAGGGTGCAGTGTCGTGTTGGCGTCGGTGAAGTTCGGGCCGGCGTGGCAGGTCGAGCACTTGCCGGCGCCTTCGAACACCACTTTGCCCCGCGCGGCTGCGGCGACATCGAAGCTGCCGGCGGGCGCCGTGGGCGCGGGCAGCGACAGCTGGTAGGCCTGCAAGGAGGACAGCTTGCTGCTCACGAGGTCGGTCGTGCCGTTAATGATGGACAGGTTCAGCCGCGGCTCCGCGAAGCTTCCCTGGCCGCCCATCTGGGTGACCGCCACATAGCGGTTCCAATAAGCCACCTGGTCGCCGTCACCCGTGGCGGTGATCTTGTGAATGTCCTGCAGGCCGTATGCCGGCGGAATGACGGCCGGCTTGTTCTTGCCGTCGATGTTGAAGCGCGCGTCGTATTTGCCCGGACCCCAGGAGTTGTACACGGCTTTGGTTGCCGCATCGAGCGCCGGCGACAGGGCGATGATGGCGCCGGGGTTGAGGTCGCGGTTCGGCCAGCCGTCGAGCCGCTTGCCGATGCCGGGCGCGAACGAGTTGTCCACCGTGGAGTGGCACAGTGCACAGGTGATGCCCACCTGCGTCAGCGTGTCCACGCCATTGACGGTGGTGACGGTTCCCTTCAGGCCGACGACGGCATCCAGCTTCAGCAGTGCGATGGTGGTCGCAGGCTTGGTCAGGTCGATGCTGCCGTTCTGGATGCCCGTCACCACTGCCGCCGGCAGTGCTTCCGAGTCCACCTTCAGGCCGACCTTCAACGCGGTGGTCGGATCGACTGCGGTGGCGATCACCGTGTTCATCTTCAGCTTGTCGGTCCAGAACGCCTCGTCGCCGAAAGTGTCGGAACGGAAAACCTGCTTGCCCGCGATTTCCTCGGAGAGCTGGTTGTTTCCGCCGCCGCCACCGCAGGCCACCACCACAGCGGCCACCGCGCTGAGCGCGCCAACCCCGGCGATGCCTCGAACCAGATGTGACGTCCAGCGCGGGCGCACGCGAGGCGAGATGCGGGAGGGGGATGCGTTCATGAAAGGGTCTCCTTGAATTGGAAGGCGCGGGGAAGTACTTCGTCGCGACCCTTGCATTCGAGGCGGCACAAGCGCGAAGGCTTGACCCGTACGCCGTGCGTGCAAATTGCTGCGACGCTCATTAGATGGAACCCGCGTCGGGCGCGTTCCGGCGCAACTCATCTGCTGGTGGATCGCGCTGCCGGATTGCGCCGCGGCCGGGCGAACGGTGGAGAGCGGTCGAGCGCCAGAGCGCGCGAGGGGCGTGCTAAGCTGGCATTTTTGCGAAATCGAGAACGCCATGCCCGGACTTCTGCCCAACGTCGACCCCGACGGCCTGCTTGAATTTTCCGTCGTCTACACCGACCGTTCGCTCAACCATATGTCGCGCAGCTTCCAGGGCGTGATGCGGGATATCTCCGCGGTCCTGAAGGATGTCTATAACGGGCACTCGACGGCGCTGGTTCCCGGCAGCGGGACCTTCGGCATGGAAGCCGTGGCGCGCCAATTCGCGGGCGGCAAGGACGTGCTGGTGATCCGCAACGGCTGGTTCAGCTACCGCTGGACGCAAATTTTCGACATGGGCCAGATCCCCAAGTCGTCCACCGTGCTGAAGGCGCGCCGTGTCGGCACCGGGCCGCAAGCCCCATGGACACCCGCGCCCATCGCTGAAGTGCAGTCCGCGATCCGCGAGAAGAAACCCCAAGTGGTGTTCGCGCCGCACGTCGAGACGGCGGCGGGAATCATCTTGCCGGATGGCTACATGCGAGCCATTGCCGATGCGGTGCACGAGGTCGGCGGATTGTTCGTGCTCGATTGCATCGCGTCCGGCGCGATGTGGGTGGACATGAAGGCCATCGGCGTCGACGTGTTGATCTCCGCGCCGCAAAAAGGGTGGAGCAGTTCACCCTGCTGCGCGATGGTCGTGCTCAGCGAGCGCGCCCGCGCCGCGATCGACGGCACCACCAGTTCCAGCTTCGCCTGCGACTTGAAGAAGTGGCTGCAGATCATGGAAGCCTACGAAGGCGGCGGCCACGCTTACCACGCCACGCTGCCCACGGACGCACTCACGCGCTTGCGCGATGTCATGAAGGAAACGCAGGCTTACGGTTTTGCCAAGGTGCGCGCGGAGCAGGAGGACCTGGGCCGCAAGGTACGTGCCTTGTTCGAGAGCCGGGGCTTGCCCAGTGTCGCCGCCGAAGGCTTCAAGGCGCCGGGCGTGGTGGTCAGCTACACCAGCGATCCCGAGATCCAGTCGAGCCGAAAGTTCCTCGCCGAAGGCCTGCAGACGGCCGCCGGCGTGCCGCTGCAATGCGATGAGGGCGCCGACTTCATGACCTTCCGCGTCGGCCTGTTCGGCCTGGAGAAGTGGCACCACGTGGACCGCACGGTGGCGCAACTGGGTGCCGCGCTCGATCACCTGCTGGGCGCGCCCGCCGCCAAGCAGCAGGCGCACGCAGCTACCGCCTGAGCGCGGGCCGCCTGCCTGCGGCGGTCAGTGCCGCAGGTCCGCCTTGTGATTGATGATGCGGCCCACCAGGCCGTAGTCCACCGCCTCTTCCGCTGACAGCCAGCGGTCTCGCTCGATATCCAGCATCACGCTGTCCAGCGGCCGGCCGGTCTCGCGGGCGATGGTCCGCGCGATGCGTTCGCGCGCCTTGATGATTTCCTGCGCGTGAATCGCGATGTCGCTGGCCGGACCGCCGGCGCCGCCACTGGGCTGGTGAATCAGGAAACGGGTGTTCGGCAGGCAAAACCGGCGCTCCCGCGGCACAGCCAGGTACAGGTGCGTGGCCGCGCTGCCGACCCAACCGGTGCCGATCATGTTCACGGGTGCGGAGATGAATCGCAGGATGTCGTGGATCGCGTCGCCTGATTCGAGGTGTCCGCCGGGCGAGCTGACCAGCATGTCGATGGGCGCGGAGGAATCCGCGTCCAAGGCAATCAGCCGCCGGGTCAACTCACGCGCCGAGGCGTCGGTCACTGCGCCGAACAGCAGCACGGTGCGCGACTTGAAGGCTTTCTCTTCCAGGAATGAACTGCGCGGCTCGGCCGTTTCCGGGGGCGTCGCTTCGTCTTCGGGGTCGTTCATGAAAGGCTCCTTTGATGCCAGTTTGCATCATGCCGCGGTCAGGCGGGGCGTGTTTGGGGACATTGGGCTGGAAATGACAATGATTTGCATTAAGATCGGGACAGTTCTCAAGGAATCGATATGGCTGGCCTGTCCAAACTGTTTGCCGTGGCTTTCGCTGCAGGTTTTCTGCTCTGCACCGGGGCGCAGGCCGCGGAGCCCGAGGCGCTGCTCGTCATCAAGAACCACCGCTTCGAGCCGGCCGAGCTGAAAGTGCCGGCCGGGCAACGCATCAAGCTCATCGTGCACAACCAGGACTCCACGCCGGAGGAGTTCGAGAGCCATAGCTTGAACCGCGAGAAGGTGATCCCCGGCGGGTCCAAGGTGTCGATCTTCATCGGCCCGCTCACGCGCGGCCGTTATGAGTTCTACGGCGAATACAACGAGGCGACCGCCAAGGGCGTGGTCGTCGCCGAATAGCGCAGGGGCACCGGAATGTTCGCAACCGCCTTGATCGTCTTTCGCGAGTCCCTCGAGGCCGCGTTGTTCGTCGGCATCGTCGCCGCCGCGACGCGCGAGTTGGCCGGGCGCACTCGCTGGCTGTCGGCTGGAGTGGCGATTGGTGCGCTCGGCGCGCTGTTACTGGCCCTCATGGCGCCGCACGTCAGCGGCTGGTTCGACGGCCTCGGCCAGGACATCGTCAACATCGTTGTGTTGTCGATCGCGCTGTCGATGCTGCTGTGGCATTGCATCTGGGTCGCCACGCATTCCAAGGACATGGCGGTGCAGGCTCGCAGCCTTGGCACTTCCGTCCAGCAAGGTCAACGCAAACCCTGGGCGCTGCTCACGGCCGTGGCCCTTGCCGTGCTGCGTGAGGGTGCCGAAACGGTGCTCTTCGTCGGCGGCGCCTTGGCCGGCGCCGGCACCACCGCGTCCGAAGTTGTGCTGTCCGTGGCGGTGGGCGTTGGCCTGGGAGTCGGGGCTGGCTTGATCATCTACGGCGGCTTGTCGCGCATTCCCACGAAGCATGTGTTCGCAACCACCAACGTGCTGATTGCGATCCTGGCGGGTTCCATTGCCAGCCAGCTGGTGAAGGCGCTGATCCAGGCCGGATTCATCGAACGCTGGAGCGCGCCGCTGTGGGACACCTCGCGCGCCCTGGCTCCGGACTCCGCACTCGGCACTTTCCTGCACGCCCTCGTCGGGTACGATGCGCGGCCATCCGGGGCGCAGTTGCTTTCGTACCTGGCCGTGCTGGCCGTCATCTACGCAGGCACTCGGCTGCTGCGTCAGCCGTCGCGGGCGCTCTAGGGGGCGACGGTGTTCACTTATACCAACCAATGGAGTTTCCCTATGCGAACAGCCGTTAAAGCCGGGGCGCTTGCCGCGCTCGCCGTCTCCTGCCTCGTCCTTCCGGCCATTTCCCGGGCAGCTGCTGACGATTACGTGCACACACCCATCGTCGAAGAAGGGGAGAAGGAGCTGGATTTCAGAGCCGGCACCGCCAAGTCCCGTGACGGCGGCCGCGAGACCGCCTATTCGGTCGGCCTGGGGTGGGGAGTTAACCGCTGGTGGTTCACCGAGCTGTACGCAAAAGGGCACAAGCTGCCGGGCCAGGAAAATTCCTTCGACGCGTGGGAGTGGGAAAACAGGTTCCAGCTCACGGAGACCGGCAAATACCCGGTCGACGTGGGCTTCCTCATCGAGGTCGAGCGGCCGAGGGACCGCAGCCTGGGCTACGAATACAAGTGGGGTCCGCTGTTCCAGATGGATTTCACCAACAAGGTCCAGGGCAACCTGAACATCCTGATCGAAAAGCAAATCCGGGGCGCGGTTCCGGCAAGAGCTGAACTCGGCTACCAATGGCAGGTGAAGTACCGCTACCAGCCGGAGTTGGAATTCGGCGCGCAAGGCTTGGGGGACGTCGGTCCGTGGGACCATTGGGAACCGACTTCAGAGCAGCCGCATATCGCGGGCCCGGCCATCTTCGGCAAAGCCCACCTCGGAAAGCAGGCCGTCAGTTACAACGCTGGCCTGCTTTTCGGGCTGACCCACGGCGCGCCTCGCAACACCCTGAGGCTGCAAGCCGAATACGAGTTCTGATCGGTCCCGGCGGCCGGCCCCAGCCGCCGCCGCCTGCCAGGGGATGACGGGAACGGGCCGCGCGGTGATGCCATCTAATGGGCAAGATCATGCAAGCCTCCCTCCTGCCCCATCCCGCCGACCTGCCCGATACCGAACTCGCGGCGCTGGCCGCCCGCGCCGACACCGGCGCGTTCGAGATCCTCATGCGGCGCTACAACCAGCTGCTGTTTCGCACCGCACGCAGCATCCTCAAGAGCGACGAAGAAACCCAGGACGCCGTGCAGGAGGCGTACCTGAGCGCCTGGCGCGCGCTGCCCACCTTCCGCTCGGACGCCAAGCTGTCCACCTGGCTGGTTCGCATCGTCATCAATGAAGCACTGGGCCGTCTTCGCAAACGTTCCGGCAGCAACGTTGTGCCCATGGACGTCATGGGCGGTGGCCAGCTGCCCGAGCCGGAGGAAACGATGGAAGCCGACCCCGACGAACAACCCGATCAGATCGTCGGCCGCGCCGAAATCCGGCGCTTGATGGAGGCGCGCATCGATGCGCTGCCCGAATCCTTCCGCACCGTGTTCATGTTGCGTGCCGTGCAGGAGCTGACCGTCGAGGAAGTGGCCGCCGCCTTGCGCATCCCCGAAGCCACCGTGCGCACCCGTTTCTTCCGGGCCCGCAGCCTGTTGAGGGAAAGCCTCTCGCGTGACATCGACTTCGCACTGGAAGACGCCTTTTCCTTCGCGGGCCAGCGTTGCGACAGCATTGTCGCCAACGTGCTGGCGCGCATTCGCCCGGACGCGGAAACCTCGTCCATTTCGTGACTCCCCGAGCTTCATACGACGCCAAAGACCGGCACGACTTGATCGCTTATCTGAAACACGCCAACGACGGCCGAATGCCGCAAGCAGGCCGCACCGCCGGTGCGGCTGCCCATCGCTGAAAACGAAAGGGACTCCATGGATTCCGCAATGCTCGTACGCACCGCCGCTGTTGTTCTTGCAGTCGCTGCGCTGGGCGGCTTGTTGATGGCGGGCATGCGCTTCGCCGGCACCGAGCGGCCGCCCTCCTGGCTGGCCATGCTGCATGGCTTGCTGGCCGGCGCCGGCCTGACCTTGCTGCTCTACGCCGGGTTTGCGGTGGGCATTTCACGCTCGGCGTGGATCGGCATTGTGCTGCTCGTGCTGGCCGCGCTGGGCGGCGTGTTCCTCAATCTCGCGTACCACGACAAGCGCCTGCCGCTGCCCAAGGGCATCATGATCGTGCACGCGCTGGTCGCGGTCGCCGGCTTCGGCCTTGTTTTCCTCGCCGCTTTCGTGCAAGCCTAACTGCGGGATGACAGATCGGCGGTGGTGGCCGCGTCGCCGCGAGGCAGCGCGTCCTCGATGCGACGCCATCCGGCTCGCACGGCGTGTTTGGCTTCGTCCCATCCCAGCCGGGAATCGCCCTTAGCGTCCTCCCAGTCGTTGCGGAAGGCGGGTTCGTACTGCTCGAACGTTCCGCCGTCATATTTCGCGCGGCTCTCCCAACCCATCCGGTAGGCCGGCGCATAGTCTTCGTAGGCGCGGGCCGGGTTGTAATACGGTTCAGTCGTGTGGGCTTGCCGCCAGTGCGCGTCTTCCTGATCGTGATCCAGCACGCGCTCCACCGCCTGGCCCGGTGTGAGATCGCGATTTTCCTTGGCTGCCATGATGAGCTCCCTTCAAATAGTGGATGCATTCATCGTCGGGGGGCGGGTGGGGCCTTCACGTCATCCGCACCGCAGCCTTGCCGTAGGAAAAGGAAGCTCCGCCAGAGCGCGGCACCTAACGCTCGATCACGAATCGGGTGACCAGCGGGGGGTGCTCTGCGATATGAAAGGCCAGCTTGCGGTCGCGCAGTTGCACGTCGGCGGCCGTCACGCGATCGAAGCGCCGCAGGTGCTCGGTCCACGACTGGTCGGTGATCTGCTCCACCACACGGCCGGGGTCATACAGGTCCTGGAGCACCTGCCAATCGATCGCGCCCTGGCTGATCCGGCTGCGGCGGCTTTCCTGCATCAGCTGCATGAATTCCGCCGCACGGGCCGGGTCGATGCGGTATTCGATATTGACCTGGATGCGCGCGGCCAGCGGCGGCGCCTCCGCCTCTGGGACCTTGAACACATACGATGGCGTCAGGTCTTCCTCGATTCCGCGATCGGAAACCAGCTTCTGGGCCAGCAGCATGAACAGCACGCTTGACACCGCGGCAATGGCGACGCTTTCGTGAATGGTCGTCCAGGTCGCAATAAGGCCCCACAGTGCCGCGCCGCTTGCGGACGAGCCCATCAGCGCCATCTGATAAATCGACATGCCGCGCGCTCGAACCCAATCGGGCAAGGCCATCTGCGCGGCGACGGTGAGCGAATTCGCCACTGAAATCCAGGCCACGCCGGCCAGCAGCATTCCGGGCACGGCCACATATATATTGGGTGCAAACGCGACGAGTACGGCGGCGGCTGCCTGCAGGGCCGTGCCCAGCCGGATCAAGGTTTGCAGCGGCATCAGCTTGCGAATCAGCGGCATCTGCAAGGCCGCGAAGATTGCGCCCGCGCCCATCGAGGCCAGCAATATCGTGAAGGTGCCGGCAGCGCCGCCGGGAAGGCTGCGCGCAATCAGCGGCAGCAGCGCGAGCAAGGCGGTGGAATGCAGGAAGAACAGCGAAATGCGCACCAGCACCGCACGCATGCGTCCGGATTGCCAGACGAACTGGATGCCGACGCGGATCGCGCTGCCCAGGCGCTCGCGACCCAGTGGGCTCTCCTTGTGTTCGCGCCGCCATTGCATGATGACGAAGCCGGCAACCAGCGAGAGCGCGGCGTTGAGCAGGAAGACCCAGGCGCTGCCCACGGCGGCGATGACGGCGCCCGCCACCAGCGGACCGATGATGCGCGAAGTGTTCATCGCCACGCCGTTGAGCGCAAGCGCCGCCGGCAATTGCGGCCGCGGCACCAGCTCGGGCACGATCGCCGCGAACACGGGCCAGCGCATCGCCAGGCCAATGCCGTTGGCGAAGGTCAACGCCAGCAGCAAGGGCGCGGTCATCCAACCCATGAAAACGGTGAGGCAGACGATCGAGGAGGTGCCGGCCACCCAGAACTGCGTGGTCATGAAGTAGCGCCTGCGGTCCAGGATGTCCGCCAGCGCGCCGCTGGGCAGGCCGAGCAGGAACACCGGCAGCGTGGAGGCCGACTGCACCAGCGCCACCCAGATGGGCGAGGTGGTGAGCGAGGTCATCATCCACGCGGCGGCCACATCGTTCATCCACATGCAGATGTTGGCGATGAGCCAGGTGCTCCACAGCATGCGGAACACGGGGAGCTTCAGGGGCTCCAGCGCCGCGAGCTTCGATGGCTGCGGCCGCGCGGGCGGGATCGGTGT
>JAQGMT010000259.1 GCA_028292185.1 Ramlibacter sp.
CGAGGACTCGGTTGTGGGTTTCATGGGCGGCTCCGGAGGCTGAGGGTGCTGTGTGCGGGCGGATGCAAGGCCGGATATTGGGCGGTGTGCATCGCGCTGGCTTGAAGCGGCGGTAAAGTTAGGTAAACGAGCGTGCCGCTGCCCAATTCGCTGCTCTCGAGGCGCAGGTTCACGGCTCGCCCATTTAGCGCAGCCGGATTGGCGCGCGGAAAGTGCGGCGGGGCTCTCGCCTGGGGGGTGCCTGGCAGGCTGCCGGGTTCCGTCTTACACGATGCCGGTCTTGTCCTACATCAAGCGCGGCCATTCACACTTAACGTGCACAGCAGCCCGCTCCACCCGACCGGCCGCACAGGACCCCGTCAATGCCCACCAAAAAAGTCAGGCCGAATGCAGAGCGCGCCAAGCTGCCGCCTGCGGACCCGGCCCAGCAGGACCCGGCTCAGCAAGGCCAGGGAGAAGCCAAGAAAAGGACCTCCGGTCTTACCGGGCGCGGAGCCGACAGCGCCCTGGTGCACCTGAAAGAGCAGGAAAAAACGCGCGGTCGCAAGACCGAAAGCAGCTAAAGCCGCCGCCGCCCAAGGCGACCTAGTCTGGGGTTTTCGGCGGCTCGTCGCGGCCGGGGCGAATGGCCGCCCTCTTGCGCTCGAGCATCTTCATCTTGGACAGGGCACTCTGCGAGCCGTGCCCCGACTGTTGTTCGTCGCGCACCCGGTAGCTTGACCGGCGCTCGCGCGCAGGTGCCTCGTCCGAGCGTGGCCGCTTGGCGGGGCTGTCCAAGCGCCCTTCGTCAGGCACGGCATCGGGCTGCCTGCTGGAGTGCTTAATCAATTCCTGGCCCCTGTGTTCGATTTCTGAACTGCAAGCCCTAATCTAGAGCAGGCATCGCAGCGCCGCTGTAGGGGCCTGCGGGCCAGGGTGGGTAGGACCGCTCCTATCTGGTGCGCTGTGGGACGCCGGCCGCGCTCGGGTCCGCGGTGCGCTGCATCCGCCAAAGCAGCAGCAGCAGCAGCAGCGGCGGGACTGCGGTGAGCCCGGTCGCCACGAAGGCCGTGGCATAGGCGCCCAACAGACCTTGTGAGGGAGTGAGGGCATCGACCGCGACCCCGGAAAAGCCTTTGGTGAACTTGCCCAGCACGGCGTAGGTCGAAGACAGCATCGCGTACTGGGTGGCGGTGTAGCCGAGGCTCGTCAGGCTGGACATGTAGGTGACCAAGGCCACGCCGGCAAAGGCCTGGGCGAACGCATCGAGTGTCATCACCGCAGCGAAGACCGGGGTGCCCGCATGCACGCTGAGCAACGCGAATGCCGCCGTGCCGAAGCCCTCCAGCACGAGCCCGGCGATCAGCGTCGGCAGCATGCCGAGCCGCACCGCGCACAGGCCGCTGGCAGCGATGCCGACGAAGGTGGCGACCAGGCCGAACGAGCCGCGCACCCAGGCGACCGTGTCCTTGGACAGGCCGAGGTCATGATAGAAAGGGTTGTACATCGGCCCCATCACGAAATCGGGTAGCCGATACAAGGCCACCATCAACAGCATCACCAGGCCCGCCGCCTTGTGCTTGCCGAAAAAATCCACGAAGGGGCCGACGATCGCATCGCCGAGACCGCGCAGGGTCCACAGCGGCGGCTTGGTGTGCATGACGACGTCGGCGCGCACCGGTTCGGACGCGAACAAGGTGGCGATCACGCCCAGCGTCATCAGCACCGCCATGCCCACGTACGACAGCGGCCAGCCCACGCGCGCCGCCGCGGCGATGATCAGGGCATCCGTCACCAGCAGCGCGCAGCGGTAGCCGACCTGCGCGGCCGACGTCATCAGCCCCACTTCGTCGGGGTCGGACGCGGCCTCGATCCGCCAGGCATCGATGGCGATGTCCTGCGTCGCGGACGCGAATGCCGTCAACAGCGCGAACGCGCCGATCGCCGCGAGGCCGCCCGCTGTTCCCACCGCTGCCATGCCGAGCAGCCCGATGGCCACCAAAATCTGACAGAACAGCATCCAGCCGCGGCGACGGCCCAGGCGGCCCAGCAGCGGAACGTCGATGCGGTCCACCAGCGGTGACCAGTACACCTTGAAGGCGTAGGCAAAGCCGACCCAGGAGATGAACCCGATGGCGACCAGGCTGGTGCCCTCGTCCCTCAGCCAGTAGCCGAAGGTGTTGGCGGTGAGCAGGAAGGGCAAGCCGGAGGAGAAACCCAGCGCCAGCATGACCGCGACCTTCGGCTGCCGAAGCTCGCGCAGCACTTCGAGGGCGGTGCGCTTGCGGCGCGGGGCGGAGTCAACCTCGGACATCGGTGCGTCATTATCAACGCAGCCGCAGCAGGATCAGCCGATGTATTCGATGCCGCTGTTGGACAGCCCCACCAGGTCGATCCGCACCGCGTTCAGTCCGGTCTCGGCGACGACCTGCCCGAAGGCGGCCTGAGTCAGCGCGCCCTGATCGAGCAAGCTCACAAAGGTCGCCTGCTGCGCCGCCGTCGGCGCCACACCCACCAGGTTGGTATAGAGCAGGTTCACGACGGCGTCGTTGCCGGCGTTGGCGCCCAGCCGGAAGTTGAGCGCCGCTTGCACCATGGCCTGTTCGCTCATGCCCCCGTCGAGCATGTTGAGCACGACGCCCACACAACCCGCGTTGTGCAAACTGGCGGCACCGAACACCGCGCCGAGGATCTTGGCCGCTGTGCCGGCGTTGCCGGACAGGTCCAGGGCGACGTGCACATCGCTGAACTCCAGCCGCTCGACGCCGGAAATGGTGTCGCTGCTGTTGGCGCCGGCCACCACCACGCCCTGTGCGTTATGACTGACGGTATAGCCGGCCTTTGCACCCGCAAACACCGCCGTGTCGAGCCCGTCGCCGCCGGCGAGCACGTTGGTGCCGCTGCCGCCGGTCAGCACGTCGTTGCCGGCGCCACCGTCGAGCTGGTCGTTGCCGGCGCCGCCGTCCAGCCGGTTGGCGACCGCGTTGCCGATCAGCACGTCGTCGAAGGCGCTGCCCGTCGCATTCTCGATGACCGCGCCCGCCGCGATGGCGAGGGTCGAGGTGTAGACGGTGCTCACCGCCGCGCCGTTCACGCTGCCGTTCGCCGACACGGCCACGCCGATGTTGCTGCTGGCGCCTTCATTGAGGTTCAGCGTCACCCCGTGGGCGATTCCGGTTGCGGCGAATGTATCGACGCCGCCCGAGTCCCACACCACATGAAATCCACCCTGGAAATCCGCGCTGGCCAGGTCATAGCGGGTGTCGCCGGCATTCGATGCGGCCGCGCCGTACAGGTATTGCAGCGCCGCGATGTCCAGTGTCATCGGCTCGCCGGGGTACATGGACATATAACCGGAGGTGCTTCCGGCCACGGTGGAGTAGCTCATCACGGTGTTCGAAATGATGTCCTGTGCGTTCGACAGGACGGCGCCGTCGCTGAACGGGTGCTTCAATCCGAGCGCGTGCAGCGTCTCGTGCAGGATCAGGTCGGGCCGGTAAAAGTCCCATTGGGCTTGCGACTGGTCGGCTCCGATCCAGACGTCGCCGCCGATGGCGCCGCTCGACGGAAAGAACGTGTAGCCGGCGAAATTCATCTTGTTGGGCTCTTGCGAATAGCCGTAGCGCAGCACGCCGCATTCGGTCGCGTTGTCGGCGACTTCGACGAATTTCACGTTGCACACCGCCTCGATGCGCGCCAGCAGGTCGCGCGTGAGTTGCCGGTCGGCCGCGGAAAAACTGCTGAGGGTCGCCTGATAGGCATTGCTGGCGTAGTCGAAGGTGGAGGTCAGCGGGTCGGCGAATGAAAAGGTGATGACCGTCTTGGCGCTGGCCGCGTCGAAGCTGGTCCACTTGCTGCCGGCCATCAGCGCCGCGACGTTGCCTTCGGAGTTGGTGAGCGGGGCCTGCGCCTGGGCGACGTACTGGTACGCATGTTCCGTCGGGGTGGTGCCGTAAGCGCCCGGGGTGTTGCCGCCGGCCCCGGCGGCCGCCGCTGCGCAAGCGGGGCAATTGCACGACAGCGTTGCCATCAGCACGCTCGATTGCTCGGCGTTCGGTTGGCCTGTGAGCAGGCCGCCCTGGTCTGATTGCAGCGTCACATCGTTCCCCAAATTCGCCCACGACACACGCCGTGAAGGCATGAGTCGATGAGGCGCTCCGGGGGAGCGAGCGCATTAGGGGAAGGCGGTGATCGCCCTTAGGGGCGTTGGGTGGCGGGCTTAGGCACGGTGCTTAAGGCGCAGGGGAAAATCCATTAGGGGGCGTGAGTAGTTTCATGTAGCCGCGGGCTTGGCCGGCAACAGCACCGAGGCGATGGCGACCATCATCAGGAACACCGCTGCCCAGTCCTGCCAGTGCAGCACTTCCCCCAGCCACAACGCGCCGCTGAACACGCCCAGCACGGGGATGAACATCACGCTCAAGGTCGAGGCCACCGGCGGCAACCCCCGCGCCAGATAGAACCAGGCCGCGTGCGCATAGCCGAAAATCAGGACGGCGTTGTAGGCGATGGCCCACACGACCGGCGTGCTGGGCACGCGCCACTGATCGTGCTCGAACACCGTCGCCACCACGCTTAAGGACACGCCGGTGATCAGGGTCATCCAGAACGACAGCGACAAGGTGGGAACATCGATGCGGGTGCGGCGCAGCAGCTGCGTGCCCAGCGCCCACACGCAGGCGGAGAGCAGTGCCAGGGCCACGCCCGCCGGACGCCCGGACAAGCCGGTGAACTCATGCCACAACAACAGCCCCACGCCCAGGGCGGCAGCGGCGACGCCGGCCCAGGCGCGCCGGCTCAGCACCGCGGAGAAAAACAGCGCGCCGATCACCGCCGAGAAGATTGGCATGGTGTAGCCCAGGATCGCCGCCCGCCCGCTGGACAGGTTCTGCACCGCGAAGATGATCGCGATATGCCATACCACCATGTTGGTGAACGCCAGCCAGAGCAGCTCGGGCCAGTGCCGCCGCGGCACGCGAAACGGCACCTTCAGGAGCACCAGCGCCGCCGCCAGCACCGGCAACCCGAGCAGGATCGAGAGCGCCCGGAAGGAGAGACCCGGGTAACCGGTGACGCCCACCTTCATCACGGGCCAGTTGAAACCCCAGACCACGGTGAGCACCACCAGGGTCACGAGCTGTTGCCGGGTCAGACGTTGCATGGGTGGCGATTGTGCCGGTTGCGCGGCAGGCGCTCACTACAATCGCTCGATGACTTTCCTGGAGATGCTGCACGACGCCCAGCGGCGCAACGGATCGATGCTGTGCGTCGGCCTCGATCCGGAACCGGCGCGCTTCCCGGCGCAGCTGAAAGGCGACGCCGGGAAAATCTACGATTTCTGCGCGCACATCGTCGATGCCACCGCCGACCTGGCGATCGCGTTCAAGCCGCAGATCGCCTATTTCGCCGCGCATCGCGCCGAAGGGCAGCTCGAACAGTTGATGGAGCACCTGCGCCGCAACGCGCCGCACGTGCCGGTGATCCTGGATGCCAAGCGCGGCGACATCGGCTCGACCGCCGAGCAATACGCCAAGGAAGCCTTCGAGCGTTATGGCGCCGACGCCGTGACGCTGTCGCCGTTCATGGGCTTCGATTCGGTCCAGCCTTACCTGAAGTACCCCGGCAAGGGAGCGTTCCTCTTGTGCCGAACATCGAATCCGGGCGGCGACGATTTGCAGAACCAGCGCCTGTCCTCAGTCAAAGGAAAGCCTTTGCTGTACGAACACGTCGCGCAGCTGGCGCAAGGGCCATGGAACACCAACGGGCAACTGGGCCTGGTGGTGGGCGCCACCTATCCGGCGGAAATCGAGCGCGTGCGGAAAATCGCTGCGACCTTGCCGCTGCTCATTCCCGGGATCGGTGCGCAAGGCGGTGACGCGGCCGCCACGGTGAAGGCCGGTTGGCGCGCCGACGCGCCGATCGTGGTCAACTCGTCGCGCGCGATCCTGTACGCATCGGATGGCGAAGGCTACGCCGAAGCGGCAAGGCGCGAGGCCCGGCGCACGCGCGACCTGCTCGAAGCGGCCAAGCCCTAGAGCAGCCGCTTCAGGTACCGGCCGGTGTGGCTGGCCGGGTTGGCCGCGATGTCTTCCGGCGTGCCCACGCCCACCACCTCACCGCCGCCGCCGCCGCCCTCGGGACCCATGTCGATCACCCAGTCGGCGGTCTTGATCACGTCCAGGTTGTGTTCGATGATGACGATGGTGTTGCCCGCATCGCGCAACTGGTGCAGCACTTTGAGCAGCAGGTCGATGTCGGCAAAGTGCAGGCCCGTGGTCGGCTCGTCCAGGATGTACAGCGTGCGTCCCGTGTCGCGCTTGGACAGTTCCAGCGCCAGCTTCACCCGCTGCGCCTCACCGCCCGACAGCGTGGTCGCCGCCTGGCCCAGCTTGACGTACGAAAGCCCCACGTCCAACAACGTGTGCAATTTGCGGGCGATGGTCGGCACGGCCTTGAGGAACAGGTGCGCGTCCTCCACGGTCATGTCCAGGAACTGCGCGATGTTGCGCCCCTTCCATTGCACCTCCAGCGTCTCGCGGTTGTAGCGCTGCCCGTGACAGACGTCGCAGGCCACGTACACGTCGGGCAGGAAGTGCATTTCCACCTTCACCACGCCGTCGCCCTGGCACGCTTCGCAGCGGCCGCCGGCGACGTTGAAGGAAAAACGCCCGGGCCCGTAACCGCGTTCCTTGGCCATCGGCACCTCGGCCATCAACTCGCGGATCGGCGTGAACAAGCCGGTGTAGGTGGCCGGATTGCTGCGCGGCGTGCGGCCGATCGGCGACTGGTCGACGTTGATCACCTTGTCGAAATGTTCGATGCCTTCGACGGCTTCGTGCGCCGCGGGCTCTTCATGCGCGCGGTACAGCGTGCGGGCGACCGCGGCATAGAGCGTGTCGTTGACCAGCGTCGATTTGCCGGAGCCGGAAACGCCGGTCACGCACGTGAGCAGTCCCACCGGGAAAGCGACGTTCACGCCTTTGAGGTTGTTGCCCGTTGCGCCCGCCACGCGGATTTCCTGCACCGCGCCTCGCGTTGCCAGATGCTCCGCCTCGCGCGCCCGGCGACGCAGCGCCGCATCGCTGGGCGGAAAGCGCGAGGGCTTGAATGTTTCCCTCGGGGCGGAGTCGAGCACCGGCAGCCAAGGGGTGCGCCGCTTCGGCACGGGAATCGATTTCTGGCCCGACAGGTATTGCCCCGTCAATGACTCGGGCGTGGCCTTCACGTCCTCGAAGCTGCCTTGCGCCATCACGCGGCCACCGTGAATGCCCGCGCCCGGGCCCATGTCGATCAGGTGGTCGGCCGCCCGGATCATGTCCTCGTCGTGTTCCACCACGATCACGCTGTTGCCGATGTCGCGCAGATGGCGCAAGGTGCCGATCAGCCGGTCGTTGTCGCGCTGGTGCAGGCCGATGCTCGGCTCGTCCAGCACAT
>JAQGMT010000278.1 GCA_028292185.1 Ramlibacter sp.
GGCCGCTGCACGTCGGCATGGTGCTGCTGCTCACCTTCCTGCTGTTCCCGATGCTCAAGCGCTATCGCAATCACATCATGTGGTGGGACCTGGTCGCCGCAGGGCTGGGCGTGGCCTCGGTGGTGTACATGATCGTCGGCGGCGACGATCTGATGGACCGCAACACGACGCCGGCGCCGTGGGACATTTTCTTCGGGGTGGCCTTGATCATCCTCGTGCTGGAGGCGATGCGCCGCACCGCCGGCTGGATCATGCCGGCCGTCACCGGCAGCTTCGTCGTGTACGCATTGTTTGGCGCCTACCTGCCGGCCCCGTGGACCCACAAGGGCTATGAAGTGGCGCGGCTGGTCGGCCACCTTTATATGACGCTCGAAGGCATCTTCGGCGTGGCGGTGGACGTGTCGTCGTCGCTCATCATCCTGTTCACGATCTTCGGCGCCTTCCTGCAGTATTCGGGTGCGGGCAAGTTCTATATCGACTTCTCTTTCTCCGCGATGGGCGGCAAGCCCACGGGCGCTGGGCGCACGGTGGTGCTGGCTTCATTCCTGCTGGGTGGGCCTTCGGGTTCGGGTGTCGCCACGACGGTGACCTTGGGCTCAGTGGCCTGGCCGATGCTGGCCAAAGTGGGCTACGAAAAGAACGCCGCGGGCGGCCTGCTCGCGGCCGGCGGACTGGGCGCGATCATCTCGCCGCCGGTCCTGGGCGCCGCCGCGTTCCTGATCGCCGAGTTCCTGAAGATCTCGTACCTCGACGTGCTGCTGATGGCGATCATCCCGACGCTGCTGTTCTATCTCGCCCTTTTCCTCATGGTCGAAATCGACGCGCGCAAGTACGGCATGGGCAACATGGTGTTCGAGAAGGTCGATTCGCTGTGGCACCTGACCCGCCGCTACTGGTTCCACTTCCTGTCGCTGATTTCCATTGTCGTGTTCATGATGTGGGGGTTTTCGCCGGTGCTGTCGGTGTTCTGGGCCACCATCGTGTCGGCCGTCACCAGCGTGCTGCGGCCTGAATGCTCGCTGATTCCTTATGACGTGTTCCGCGGCCGCGGGCCCATCCTGCCCAAGCTGTGGACCTCGGGCCTGGTGAAGGCACTGGAAGGCGGGACCATCGGCGTGCTCAACGTCGCGGCCACGTGCGCCGGCGCCGGCATCATCGTGGGCGTGGTCACCTTGACCGGGCTGGGCCTGAAATTCAGCTCGATCGTGATCGACCTGGCCGGCGGCTCGCTGCTGTTGACGGCGGTGTACACCTCGCTGGTGGTGTGGATCGTCGGTCTCGCGGTGCCCGTCACGGCGTCGTACATCATCTGCGCCGTGATCGCGGCGCCCGCCTTGATCAAGCTGGGCGTACCCGACTTCGCGGCCCACATGTTCATCTTCTACTACGCCGTGCTGTCCGAAGTGTCGCCACCCACGGCGCTGTCGCCGTTCGCTGCCGCCGCCATCACGGGAGGCGATCCGTACAAGACGACGATGCACTGCTGGAAGTACACCGTGCCGGCATTCCTCGTGCCCTTCATGTTCGTGCTCGATCCCAGCGGCCAGGGGCTGCTGTTGATGGGGTCGACCAAAGCGCTGGCGGCGGCGAACTGGTGGTCCATCGCCGAAGTGACCTTCACGGCGGCGCTTGGGGTTGCCGCGCTCGCCGCAGGGTTCCAGGGCTGGGCCCTGAAGCGCGCGAACGTGCTCGAGCGGGTATTGTTCCTCGGCGCGGGTTTCGCGCTGGTCTATCCCACGGTCGCCGCCGACCTCATCGGCATCGGACTGGTGATCGTCGGGCTGGCTCTGCAGTATTTCAGGGCGGAGCCGGTGCCTGCCTAGTTGCCTTTGCCTGTTACGCAAGCCAACCGCAGAACGCGCTGGCGAACTGCTCGAACGGTGCCTATATTTCCATTCCCATGCCGCCAGCCGGCGCGTGCCGGCAGGCGACGCACTGTTGAGAAAGGAGATCTTCATGAGCACATCGGCTAAGCCCCTCGAAGTGGTCCAGGCCGCCTATGCCGCCTTTGGACGGGGCGACGTCCCCGCCGTCCTCGAATTCGTAGCTGACGACATCGAATGGAAATTCCGCGGTGCCAAGGGGATGCCCTACACGGGGACCTACCGCACCAAAAGTGATGTGGCGAAATGGTTCAAGAGCATTCCCGAGGCCGACGACATCCAGGCATTCGAGCCGCGCGAGTTCATCGTCGGGGACGACAGCGTGACGGTGCTGGGTTGGGAGAAGACTCGGGCGCTGCCCAGCGGCAGGGTCTTCGAGACCGACTGGGTCCATGTCTTCACCGTCCGGGATGGGCGTGTGGTCCGGTTCTGGGGCATGTACGACACCGAGGCGTCGGCGGCAGCGAGAACCTAGCCCGTCGCGCGGGCCGGTAAAGCGAATGGCGGGCCGCGGCTGCTTCCAGCGCTGCATCACCGCCCGGAAAGGTCCTAGAACGCCGAGATGCCGGTCTGCGCGCGCCCGAGGATCAGCGCATGCACGTCGTGCGTGCCCTCGTAGGTGTTCACCACCTCGAGGTTGACCAGGTGCCTGGCCACGCCGAATTCGTCGCTGATGCCGTTGCCGCCCAACATGTCGCGGGCCATCCGCGCGACGTCCAGTGCCTTGCCGCAGGAGTTGCGCTTCATGATGGAGGTGATCTCCACTGAAGCGGTGCCCTCGTCCTTCATGCGCCCGAGCCGCAGGCACCCTTGCAGGCCGAGCGTGATTTCGGTCTGCATGTCGGCCAGCTTCTTCTGGATCAACTGATTTGCCGCCAGTGGTTTTCCGAACTGCTTGCGATCCAGCACGTACTGGCG
>JAQGMT010000339.1 GCA_028292185.1 Ramlibacter sp.
CCGCAACCGGTCTGGCAAAGCTGTACGAGCGCTCGGACACCAACGCCCGCGCGCTGGAAGGCCTGCCGCCGGTGGCAGGCTGGTTACGCGGCGAAGGAGCCACCGAACTCACGATTCGGGAACACGATTGGCAGTTCACCTTGGACATCGCGGGCGGCCACAAGACCGGCTTCTACCTGGACCAGCGCGACAGCCGGCGCAAGTTCGCCGAATACGCGCAGCGGCTGAACTTCCGGCGCGTGCTCAATTGCTATAGCTACACCGGCGGCTTTACGGTGGCGGCGCTGGCCGGTGCGCGCGCCGCGGGAACGGACGGTGCCGGTGCGCAAGTCACATCGATCGACTCCTCGGCTCCCGCGCTGGTGCGGGCGCAGGCCAACGTGGCGCTGAATGGCTTCGATGCGTCGGCGGCTGAATACATCGATGCCGACGTCAACACGTCCCTGCGGCGCTTCATCGAAGAGGGCCGCACTTTTGACGCGATCGTGCTCGACCCGCCGAAGCTGGCCCGCACGGCAGCGCACGCCGAACGCGCCGCCCGGGCCTACAAGGACATCAATCGCCTCGCACTCAAGCTGCTGGAACCGGGCGGCGTGCTGTTCACCTTTTCGTGCTCGGGGGGCATCAGTGCCGACCTGTTCCACAAGATCGTCGCCGGCGCTGCCGCTGACGCCAATGTGGATGGGTACATCGTCGAGCGGCTCGGCGGCGCGCCGGACCATCCCATGACGCTGGCCTTTCCCGAAGGGGAATACCTCAAGGGTTTGGTGGTGGTCCGCAAAGCTCCGTAAACTTACGCCCTCCCTGGAGCAACCCATCATGAGCCTCATCCCCGTCACCATCCTCACCGGCTTCCTCGGCTCGGGCAAGACCACCTTGCTCAAGCGCGTGCTGGAAGAAGCGCACGGCCAGAAGATTGCCGTCATCGAAAACGAGTTCGGCGAGGAAAACATCGACAGCGACATCCTGGTCACCGAGTCCAAGGAGCAGATCATCCAGATGAGCAACGGCTGCATCTGCTGCACCATCCGCGAAGACCTGCGCGCTACGCTGCAGCTGCTGGGGGCCAAGAAGCGCAAGGGTTTGCTGGACTTCGACCGGGTCGTGATCGAGACCACTGGCCTGGCCGATCCCGGGCCCGTCGCGCAGACCTTCTTCATGGACGACGAGATCGCCGAAACCTATCTGCTGGACTCGATCCTGACGCTGGTGGACGCCAAGCACGCCCCCCAGCAACTCAATGACCGGCAGGAGGCGCGGCGCCAGGTGGGCTTTGCCGACCAGATCTTCATCAGCAAGACGGACCTCGTGGCCAAGGACGAGACCGACGCGCTGCTGCACCGCCTGAAGCACATGAACCCGCGGGCGCCGCAAAAGGCCGTCCACTTCGGCGACGTGTCACTCAAGGAGGTGTTCGACCTGCGCGGCTTCAACCTGAACGCCAAGCTGGATATCGATCCCGACTTCCTCAAGGAGGAAGCCGAGGAACACGCGCACCACCATCACGCGCACGAGGACGGTGAGCACTGCGACCATCCTTCGCACGCCCAGGAAGGCCACGGCCACCACCATCACCACGACGACGACGTCAAGAGCTTCGTGTTCAGGGCCGACCGCGCCTTCGACGCGGCCAAGCTGGAAGACTTCCTGGGCGCCGTGGTCAATATCTATGGCCCGCGGATGCTGCGTTACAAGGGCGTGCTCAATATGAAGGGCAGCGATCGAAAGGTGATCTTCCAGGGCGTGCACCAGCTGATGGGCAGCGACCTCGGCCCCGTCTGGGGCAAGAGCGAGCAGCGCAACAGCAAGATGGTCTTCATCGGCATCGATCTGCCCAAGGAGATCTTCCTGCAAGGCCTGGAGCAGTGTCTGGTCTAGGTCAAAAGAGCAAATTATTTCCGGGCACGAGCGATTTCTTCGGTTAGGCTAGCGCGTTTTGCGAACCGCCTTCCCGGTGCCCCGATGACTGTCTCGATTCTGCAACTTACGCGTTTCTCATTTGGCGCCGCCGGGGCCCAGCGCAGTGGCGAAAAGCCCAGCCGTGAGCGCCCTGTACCCGACAATCGGGGTATAACTCGCACTAATGAAGGCGATGAATCACCAGAACGAGGAAGGTCGGCGGCAATTCGGCAATCACATGCCGGCGCCGCTGTCGCGAGGAGACAGGAAGTGAAGCCCCAACCGAAGGCCGGCAAAACCGCGGCCAAGGCCAAACCGGCCGCCAAGCCGGTGAAGGCCGCAGCCAAGCCGGCCGTCAAGAAGCCAGCCAAGAAGGCGGCGCCGGTCAAGAAGCCGGCGGCCAAGCCAGCGGCCAAGAAGGTTCCCGCGAAGGCGGCCAAGCCCGCCGCGAAAAAGACAGCTCCGCCCGCAAAGGGCAAGCCGGCCACCAAGGCCGTGCCCGCCAAAACCAAGACAGCCGCCGCCAAGACGCCCTCCAAGGGCAAGGCGCCGGCCGGTCCCGCGTTGCCGCGGGCCATGCCTCCCCGTCCCGATGCCGCAGCCCTGGGCGCGGAACCGGCGCGGGCCACCAAACCCTCGGCGCGTCTGGCGCAAATCACGGTGCCCTCCATGGCGCAATCCGTGGCGTCAACCGCTGCCAAAGCAAGCTACACCCAGACAATGGCACCTTCCGTCCTGCCCCAGCCGCCCCTGGTGGCCGTCAAAAAAGATCCCAAGCTCGCCAACAACTGGAAGACCAAGCCGGTTGAAGAACTCTCCGATGCCGAAGTGCTGGCCATGCCCGACTCGGAATACATGAACGAGAAGCAGATGGCGTTCTTCCGCTTGAAGCTGACGCAGCTGAAACAGGAAATCCTCAACAGCGCCGGTGAAACCACCGAGCACCTGCGCGAGGACACGGTCATCGTGCCCGATCCGGCCGACCGCGCCACGATCGAGGAAGAACATGCGCTCGAACTGCGCACGCGCGACCGCGAACGCAAGCTGCTCAAGAAGATCGAGCAGTCCATCGGCCGCATCGATGCCGGCGATTACGGCTACTGCGACGAGACTGGCGAGCCGATCGGCGTGGGGCGCCTGCTGGCCCGGCCCACGGCCACGTTGTCGCTGGAGGCCCAGCAGCGCCGCGAGCTCAAGCAGAAGATGTTCGGGGACTGATCCAGTCCCGGTTTCTTTTCCGCAGTACCCCATCCCCGTACTCACCACCCGATATGCCGCCGAAGGAAGAAAACAACGGCCTGCTGTCGAAGGTGGTGAAGTTCGTCAGGAATCCGACGACCAACTGGTCCGACCTGGACCAGCAGGAGGCGGACCGCGAGAGCAGCTACTCCAAGCAGATGCTCAAGGAGATGATCGAACGCAAGCGGCGCAACGACTTCGTGCGCAAGCGTGAGTTCGACATGCTGCGCAAGATGCGGCGCAGCGAGGTGATGGCGGGGCAGGACCCCGCCGCCCGCCCTTCGTTCTTCCAGAGCTCCATGCCGTCCAAGCCGGACGACCGGGCCACCACGCTCAAGAAGATCGACGAGATCGAAGCGCAGATGTCCATGCAATGGTGGAAGACCAAGCATGGGGATTCCAGCCGCAGCGGCAGCAGCACCAATTTCCCGCTGTCCTCGCACGTTCCTGTCGAAGGGCCGAATGGCCGCGCGGGGGGCTCACCGCCGGCGCGTTCCACCGCGTACACGCGCACAGCGCCGCAGCCGCTGTCGGCGTCGCAGGCCGAGAAAACCCATCCGGTCGAACTGGCGCCCACGCCCATGCTCGACTCCGTGCGGCCTGGGGAGCCGTTGGGAAGCTCCGGACCGGCCGCGGGAAACGCTGGCGGGGCCCCGAAAACTGCCACGCCATTTGCTCGCACCGGGCCGCCAAGCACCGCCATCGGACCGGCCTTCCTGCCCACCCCGGCAGCAGCAAGTTCGCAGCCGGGGGCGTCCATCGGCTTCTCTCCTTCCAAGCTGTTCGCCGTCGACGTCGAGGAGTTCGCTCACGACCCTGAGCTGGAAGAAGCCTCCATCCGCTTCGCCAATGGCGACAACGCGGGTGCGGAAGCTGGCTTGATGGAAGTGCTGGGCCCGAAAGGCTCGCGGATCGATCACGACGACACCTGGCTGACGCTGTTCGACCTGTATCGGGCGACCGGCCAGCAAGAAAGGTTCGAGACTGCGGCCATCGATTTTGCCGGACGCTTCGGCCGCTCCGCGCCGCAGTGGCTGTCGCTGCCCGACGCTGTCAAGGGCATGCAGCCGGCCGGCGGCCCGGGCACCGAACTCGCCGCGGGCCAGCCCGTCGCCAACTGGACCTGTCCCGCCACCCTGGGCACGCAGACCATCGTCGCCATGAACGCGGCGCTGGCCAAGGCGACGCCGCCGTGGCGCCTGAGCTGGGCCAAGCTCAGCACCATCGACCAGGCCGCGGTGGAGCCGCTCACCAAGCTGTTCACACAGTGGGCCGCGCAGCCCCTGCAGCTGCGCTTCATCGGCTCCGAAAACCTGGAGAAGGTGCTGAAGAACGCGACGCCATCCAGCGACAAGGACGTGAACCCCGCACTGTGGAAGCTGCGCATGGAAGTGCTGCGCGTGATGCACAGGCCCGACGAATTCGAGCTGGTGGCGCTCGACTATTGCGTGACCTACGAGGTCTCGCCGCCCTCGTGGGACAGCGCGCGCTGCGAATACAAGCCCCTGCAGGCCGATGGCAGTTACGTGCCGGGCAATACCATCGTCGGCGAAGCGTTTCGCGATTCGCTTTCCTCGGGCCTGAGCTACGGCGACACCGCCGGGGCCGGATTGACATCGCAAATATCCAACATCTCCACCGTGGAACTGTCGGGCCAGATCCTCGGCGACGCGACGGAAGCGCTCGCCACGCTGGACGCCAAGCTCGAAGGCGCGGACATCATGGTGATTTCCTGCGCGAGGCTGATCCGCATCGACTTCTCCGCGGCGGGCTCGCTGCTCAACTGGGTGACCAGCCGGCAGGCTGAAGGCCGCCAGGTGCAGTTCGTTGAAGTCCATCGGCTGGTGGCGGCGTTCTTCAACGTCATCGGCATCAGCGAGCATGCCCGGGTGATGGCGCGTACCGACTGAAACGCGTTGCCGCTTTCAGCGGCCTTGCTTTTCCGCGCGCCGGCCCAAGCTGGCCGCGATGGAACAATTTCACGGCACGACCATCGTCAGTGTCCGCCGCAAGGATGCGGGCGGCCGCTGGCAGGTAGCGATCGGCGGCGACGGCCAGGTCACACTGGGCAACATCGTGGTGAAAGGCTCGGCACGCAAGGTGCGCAAGCTCTACCACGACAAGGTGGTCGCGGGTTTCGCCGGCGCCACGGCCGACGCCTTCACGCTGTTCGAGCGCTTCGAGTCCAAGCTGGAAAAGCACCAGGGGCACCTGGTGCGCTCGGCGATCGAACTCACCAAGGACTGGCGAACCGACCGCGTGCTGCGCCGGCTGGAGGCGATGCTGGCGGTGGCCGATCACGAAGCGTCATTGATCATCACGGGCAGCGGCGACGTGCTCGAGCCCGAGCACGGCATCATCGCCATCGGCTCGGGCGGCGCCTATGCGCAGGCCGCGGCCAAGGCGTTGCTCGACAACACGGAATTGGGCGCGGGCGAGATCGTCAAGAAATCGCTGGAGATCGCCGGAGAACTGTGCATCTACACCAACATGCATCACACGGTAGAGACTCTGTAATGTCGGCCATGACCCCGCAGGAGATCGTCTCCGAACTCGACCGGCACATCGTCGGCCAACACGATGCGAAACGCGCCGTCGCGATCGCCTTGCGCAATCGTTGGCGCAGGCAGCAGGTCGATGAAAAGCTGCGCGGCGAGATTACCCCCAAGAACATCCTGATGATCGGTCCCACCGGCGTGGGCAAGACCGAGATCGCGCGGCGGCTGGCGCGCCTGGCGGACGCGCCTTTCATCAAGGTGGAAGCGACCAAGTTCACCGAAGTGGGCTATGTCGGCAAGGACGTGGACTCGATCGTGCGCGACCTCGCCGAACTCGCGGTGAAGCAGACCCGGGTGGCGGAGATGCGCAAGGTGCGCTCGCGAGCCGAGGACGCCGCCGAGGACCGCATCCTGGACGTGCTGATCCCGCCGCCGCGCACCATGGATTCCATTGCGCGCATCGGCGAAACGCCCGAGGGCACCGCGCGGCAGACCTTTCGCAAGAAGCTGCGCGAAGGCTTGCTGGGCGACAAGGAAGTCGAGATCGAACTCGCCGAGCCGCGCCAGCAACTGGAGATCATGGGACCGGCGGGCATGGACGAAATGACCGAGCAATTGCGCGGCATGTTCAGCCAATTGGGCGGCACCAAGCGCAAGACGCGCAAGCTGAAGATCGCCGAGGCGATGAAGCTGCTGATCGAAGAGGAGGCGGCCAAACTGGTGAACGAAGACGAGATCCGCCTGGCGGCGATTCACAACGCCGAACAGAACGGCATCGTCTTCATCGACGAGATCGACAAGGTCGCTTCGCGCAGCGGCTTCGGCG
>JAQGMT010000346.1 GCA_028292185.1 Ramlibacter sp.
CCGGTGTGGCCAAGGCCCGCAAGCCGGCCCTGGTGAAGAACTCCTGAATCGCCGCCATGATCGAAGCCGTCAAATTCTGGAACGAACCGAACAACAAATCGCATTGGGACCTCGAGCTCGATCCGCAGTGGACGCATTACGCCGCGATGGTGAAGCTGGCGTCCGCCGCGGTCGTCGCTGAAGCGCCGCGGCTGACCAAGGTGCTGGGCGGCATCTCGCCCATCGATCCCTCGTTCATGCAAGGCCTGAAGAACGCGGGTGTGCTCGACGGCGTCGACGCGGCGGCAGTGCATGGTTTTCCGCTCGATTGGAACCATTGGATGATTCACGAGTGGCCGCGGCGCATCGCCGAAATCCAGGCCGTCACCTCCTTGCCCATCTGGGTGACCGAAGTCGGCGTCTCGACCTTCGGCGCCGAGGAGGTGCAGGAGTTCGGGCTGCGGCGCTGCGCCGAACTGTTGCTCGGCCTTGTTCCGCGCGTGCATTGGTACTCGCTGTACGACCTGCCCAAGGCATGGCCCGCCACCACCCGCCATCGGGAAGCCGAAGGATCGAGCTACTACCGCCACTTCCACATGGGGCTGTTGCGTGAAGACGGCACTCCCAAGCTAGCCTGTAGCCTGTTTCCGCAGTACACCCCCGAGATGGGCATCTGCCAGTGGTTCCATTTCGAGGACCCACGGCTCGAAGATGCGGTGCGCTGGTTGAAACGCTTGGGCGTGCGCCGGCTGCGCACGGGCCTGAGCTGGGCCGACAGTTTCCGTTCCGACGCCGACGCGTGGTTCGATCGCCAGATGCGCGCGCTCGACGCGTTCGACGTGACCTTGACCTTCTGCTTCACCCCGGAGCACCGCGGCATCGCAGCGCACCACACCAGCCCGCCGCAGGTGGCGCAGGAGTACGCGGAGTTTTGCGCCCGCATGGTGCGCCGCTATGCAGCTGGCGCGGGCGCGGCCGAGCAGACGGGAGAAGCCGCGTCCACGCAAGCCTTGCAGGCCTCATGACCCGCTTGCTGTTGATGCGCCACGCCGCGCACGATTGGCTGGGGCGCGGCATCCCGGGGCGTATGCCGGGGGTGTCCCTGAATGAGCCGGGCCGATTGCAAGCGCAGGCCCTTGCGCAGCGGCTTGCGGGCGCGGCCATCAATGCGATCTACAGCAGCCCGCAGCAGCGCACGCGCGAGACCGTCGCGCCGTTGGCGGCGCAGCTCGGGATGGCGGTGAACATCGCCAACGAGTTCGATGAAATCGATTTCGGCGGCTGGACCGGGCGCCGCTTTGTCGAACTGGAACGGGACGATGCTGTCCTCTGGCATGGCTGGATCGAGCAAAGAAGCAAGGCGCAGCCGCCGGGAGGCGAGGCCTTCACGCACGTGGCGCAGCGCGTGATGACGGGGATGCAGCGCCTGCGCGGTCTGCATCCCGGCCAGACCGTGCTGGTGCTGTCGCACGGCGACGTGATCAAAGCGGCCTTGGCAAACTGCCTGGGCATTTCGCTGGACCGGCTGGAGCACTTCGACATCGATCCCGTATCCATGAGCGTGGTGGCAGCTGCCGGTGAGGGGTGGAAAGTGCGCGTGGTCAACCAGGTGTTGACAGGGCCTGCGCTGCCGCCCTGATCACGCCGTCCCAATTGCCCGGACGCAATTGGCGAAACAGCCGCATGCCGGGGTACCAAGGCGTGTCCTTGCGCGCTTCCATCCAGCGCCAATCCGCTTCGTGCTTCAGCAACGTCCAGGTGGCCCGGCCCAGCGTGCCGGCGAGATGGGCCGGCATCCCGTCCACCGTGACCACCAGGTCCAGTTGCAGCATGGCCGCCGCCGCCGCGGCGATTTCCCGCGTGGAGTTCGACAGCGATACGACAGGCAAGCGCTGAAGCAGGGGATCGCTGGCCGCCTTGCCCTGCTGCAGGCTGAAGAAACGCGCCCGCTGCACCGCGAACAAGGGTTCGAGCGCCGCCAGTGGAATGGAGCGAGTGTCGTCCCAGTCGCTGGCCGCCCACAGCACGCCGACCCGTAGCCCGCCGTCCTGCGGCAGGGCCACAGCGCCTTGCCCGGCCACGCGCTCGCGCAAGTGCGGGTACGGCGGCGGCACTTTGCCAATGTCGGCTCGCAAGGCATACGCCAGCTCCATCACTTCGATTTCCACGTCGTGTGCCGGCGCGGGCTCGTCGGTCCAGGCGTTGTGCACGTGCCCGAGGCCGGGCGCGCCTTTCAGCAACGAGAGCAGTTGCGGCTGCACCAGCAGGTGCACTTCGCGCGCGATCCGTGCAATCGCCGGAACGAAGCGGATGAACTGCAGCGTGTCGCCGAGCCCATGTTCGCAGCGGATCAGCACGCGCCTGCCCGCGAACGCCGTGCCATCCCACTTCAGGTGCTGCGGGCCGCGCACGAAGGCCTGGTGCGCCTGGGCCCAACGGCGCGGCAACTCGATGAGATCGGTCTGGCGCCAGGCTTCTTCCCAGTCGCCACGGCGCATCGCGGCCAGCCATGCGGCGGCCACCTCGCCCGGCGACGCTTCCTCTTCCACCGCACGCATGCGGAGTCAGTGCCCCGCCTCGAGCAGCTGTTCGCGTTTGCTGCCGATGAAGAAGTGGTCCGCGCACAGCACTTCGTGGCCTCGGTCGATCAGGCGCTCGCACAAATGGCTGCCCAGAAAGCCCGCGCC
>JAQGMT010000442.1 GCA_028292185.1 Ramlibacter sp.
CTGCGTTCGACGCTGCCCGAGCCCGACTTCATCATGCCGGTGCTCGATTACGACTGGGGTCCGCAATTCAACGCGCAGGACGGCTCCGGCATTCCGGCCGCCGCGGTGCCGCGCATCAAGCAGGTGCTGAAGATGTTCGCGCCGAAAGTGGATGCCGACGGCAACGAACTCGGCGGGATTCCGGTGGTGCTGCGCGATGCGCCACTGGGCACTTACCTCGGCTGGAACGTCACTGCCGGCGGCCCGGCGCCCGTCCACAAGGACCAGATCTGCGACTACGTGGGCGGGATGGTGCCGTTCGCGCGCACTGCCGCGGAACGCGAAGCGCAGCACGACACCCGCCTGTCGCTACAAGAGCGCTATGGTTCGCACGAGGGATATGTGGCCGCGGTGTCTAAGGCGGCGGCGCGCGCGGTGGCTGAGGGTTTCCTGCTGCCCACCGATGCGGCGGCGCTGGTGACCGCGGCGCAAACCAGTGCCGTGCTACGTTGAAGCTTGCCTGCGCCGCGAGAACGGGCGAGCGCTGAGCTGCCCCGTTGCCCCGGCGCTTGCTTTATAAAGTGAGGTTCAACCGAGCTTCTTCATGACGACACAAAAGTTTCTTTCACTCATGGCAGTCGCAACCGTCGCGCTGTCCGCATTCGCCGCCGTGCCAACCCCATCGGCAAAGGCGGAGATCGATCAACTGCTCACGCGGCTGCAATCGTCGGGCTGCCAGTTCGAGCGCAACGGCAGCTGGCACAACGCCAACGAGGCGCGCGCACATATTGAGAGCAAGTACCAGTACCTGCTGAAGAAGGAGCTGGTGGGCAGCACCGAAGATTTCATCGTGGGCGCCGCCACGCAAAGCAGCATGAGCGGCAAGCCGTATCAGGTGAAGTGCGGCAACGTGCAGCTCACCAGCGCGCAATGGATGACGGAGCAGTTGAAGCAGGTGCGGGCGCCGGGCGCGAAGAAGTGATTCGCGAGACACGGCCTCGGCCGCTTCTTAGGGTCTAGCGCCGCGCCCGGTATCGCGCGATGGCAGCTTCCAGGTCGCCCAACTCCTCGCACGGGAGCAGGCAGATCCTGCGCAGTTCGAGGAGATGCTTCTCGGCGTTGGGCAAATCATTCAACATCAGGTACGTCTCGCCGATGTATTCGTGGGCACCGCGGTGCCGCGGATTGAGCTCGATGGCCCGCTGGTAATGCTTGATCGCCAGGTCCATCTGCTTGAGGTTGCGGTACGAATATCCCAGGTAGTTCTGCAGATCCGCGCTGTCCGGGTCGCGCGCGGCAGCCTTCTGGAAATGGCTGCTCGCGAGCCTCCATTGCTTTTTTTCCACGGCCGCCTTGCCGGCGGCGTAGTCGGCATCGCGCTCGGCGGCGCCCGGGGTGTCTTCGGTCGGCTCCGCCGTGGCGCACGGCGCCCAGGAAGACAAGCACAACAGCAGGCAGCTTGCGACCGCTTTGGCGCGCCTCATGCCACCGGCGCCTGCGATGCGTTTAACGCTGCGCGACGTAGGCACGGGCGCGCAGCAATTCCGGCCGCGGCGAGTCGGCTTGTTTTCCGAGTTCCATCAGTCTGGCGTAGTACTCCGCGGCCTTGGTCTTGTCACCGGCGGCTTCAGCGGCACGCGCCGCTCCCCAGTAGCCACGGAAGCGGTTGGGTTCGCGCTGCTGCGAGGCTTCGAACTCCTTGAGCGCCTGCGCGGGCTGTTTGAGTTCAAGCAGCAGTTCGCCCAGCAACTCGCGGGCCGGTACGATCCGGCCCGGCGTCACGATGTGCTTCTCGTTCCTGTCTTCCAGATCGGCGGCGGCTGTCATGAACTTGAGCGCCTCCTCGTTCTTGCCCTGCGCGTGGGCAATCCAGCCGGTTACGGCGAGCCGCTGGATTTCCACTTCGGTCGCCCAATAATTGTTCTTCGCATCCTGCAAGGCCTTGTGCAACCGGGCGAGCTCTGCCGCGTCCTTCTCGGCCGCCGCCACATCGCCGCTGCGCGCGGCGCCGAGCGCCCGCGCGTAATACGTCAGCGCGTCGGCAAAGGGAAGCTTGCTTTCCGTGGGCTGCAGCCGCATCGCCTCGCGCCACGCCCCCCGCTCCATCGCGTAGCGGGCCGGCATGGCGGCGATGGCATAGGGAACAGCCTGGGCCGCGGAGTTCGGGGTCACCCTCATGGCGCCCTCCATGGTGCGCCGAGCGTCGCCATCGCGCCCGAGTTGAAGATAGGCGTACACGGAGTAGTCGGCGGCGTGATAGACCTGATCGATCTCGCCGCTTTGCTTGGCGACCTCGGCGGCGCGGCCGTTGGTCGCCGCCGAATCTGCCCAGGCGCCCACGCGGGTGAAGATGTGCGACGGCATGTGCAGCGCGTGCGGCGCGTCCGGTGCGATGCTCGCGTAACGCCGGGCCGCCGCCAGTCCGTCCTGGGCGATCGGCGGCGCGTCATAGCTGTGAATCAGGTAGTGCGCCACGCCCGGGTGGTCGGGGTACTTGATGAATTGAGGTTCCAGCATGGCGGCAGCCTTGCGGTAGGCCGCATAGGTCTGGTCCGCCTGCGACTGCGTGCCCGCGATGTACAGGGCACTGAAGATGCGGGCCTCGTCGTCTTCCGGATAGCGCGCGGCAAGCGCCTCGAACGCTCTGGAGCGTGACTCCTGGCGCGCGCGCTCGCCGCGCGAGGAAAACTCCTGGTAGTAAGCGGCAATGGCTTCGATGTAGTCGCGCTCGCGCTGGCTCTTGGGCGGCGTCGCGCGCCCGGCGTCGATGGCCGCCTGCGCAGTGGCGGCCGCGGCGGGTGTGGGGCCCTGCCCGGCGAGAGGGTTGGCCATCAGCAGCGCCGCGATGCCCCAGTTGGCGACGGTACAGCTTGGGTCCTGCACCAGCACCTCGCGGAAAGTCTTCTCGCCCGCCCCGAACCAGAATGAATGCAGCATGGCCACGCCGCTTTCCAGCAGCGGCTGCACCTTGGGATCGCAGGTACTCGCGAATTTGACCCGGCCTACCTTGGTGGTGGCGCCGTCGTCGTCGTGAGACAGGGCCGCGCCCGAGATGAACAGCAGGGCGGATGCGGCAGTCAGCAGCTTGCTAGCATGCATAAGGCTCTCCTGACGGGTTAGAAAGCGCTTTACGGAAGGCAAGGCGCCGTACTGCGTGCCGCAGTCTGCGCTTGCAGCGCGGCGCCGTCAACCGTCAACCGTCAGCCGCGCCAGGCGAAAACCGGAGCCGGGGACATGCGCCTGAATCAGCGCGTCGGCGCACCCTCTCGAAACCACTGCCCGATCAGGGCCCGTTCCGCCTCGGTGATGCCGGTGGCATTGTTCATGGGCATCAGCCGGGTCACCACCGCCATCTGGTAGACGGACTGCGCGTGTTGCTTCACCGCTTCCGGCGAATCGAGCCGCACGCTTTTCATTTGCACCTG
>JAQGMT010000015.1 GCA_028292185.1 Ramlibacter sp.
GGCTGTACGCGTCGGAGTCGACCACGCCCTTCGGCGCGTCCGGCTGGTTGCTCAGGATGCCGAAAATGCTCTCCCCGTGCCCGCGGTTGCCGATCGTGTAGTTGTTGACCGTGGTGTCGGGCGAGAAACTGCCGTCCGCGTTCTGCTTGAGCGGTTTGGCGACGGTGCTGTTCGCCACGTTCCAGCCGCAGCAGGAACTGAAGCCGCTGGTGGCATTGCCTTCATCGAACATCAACACGATGGCAACGCGCTTTTGCGGGTTCTTCCACAGCGCCGAGCCCTGGATCTTCTTCACCAGGGCGTCCACGTAGTTGTCGCCGCGCGTAATGATGGCGCCGCCGGTGGCGACGGGGACGTTGTTGGCCACGCTGGAGCAGTCGCTGGCGCCGGGCACGCTGATGCCGTGCATGTCGTCGCACTGGTCCGGGATCACGAAGTTCAGATTGCCGACCTTGCCGCTGGCCAGATCGGTACCGAACTGGTCGAGGTCGTAGCCGGCGGGGACCGCGTAGGCGCTGCTGTTCTTCAGGCTGGCGTCCCATTGGCCGCCGCCCAACGTGCGGTTGCTGAACTTGAACTCGGCCGCGCTACGCACGTTCTGGAACGCCATGCCCGGATGGTGCTTGGTCTTGTAAAGGCCGCCGGGCAGCGTGAGCGTCGCGGTCCCGCCGACGGCGCTGGTGTTGCCGTTCAGGGTGCCCGGCGCGTAGAGGTGGTCCGTCGCGGTGACGGCCGTATCGGCCACGCTGTCGGTGCGGATGTCCTGGCCCGGGTTCATCGACTCGTTGTAGGTGCGCCAGGTCATGCCGGCCGCGGTCATCGCATTGAACAGGTTGGGGCTGTTCTTGATGTTGTGGTTCACCCCGTTGGTCCCGCAGTTGGCGGACGTCAGGTTGGCGCTGGCGGTGAAGGGGGACTTCGCGAGGCCCGGCCGGGTGGCATCGGGCTCAGGCGTGTCCTGGACGGCGTTGGCGCCGGTGGCGAAGCAGTTCCACTGGTTGTCGTCGGTGATGCCGAAGTCGTCGGCGCCGCCCAGCGCGGTGTAGTTCGGCTCGCTCGGATTGCCGGTGGCGTAGTAGCTGGTCAGCTGATTACCCGAACGCAGCAATGCGTTGATCTTGGGCGCCCAGGGCGAGTTGACGATCGCGGAGCTGGCCTTGTTCTCCAGCATCACGATGAAGATGTGGTCGTAGCGCGGGATTCCCTCGACGTTGAAAGCGGCCTGCTGGGCCTGGGCGAAGGTGATCTTGGTGCGCGGATCGGCGGCCGGCACGGTTGCCTGCGTCACGCCACCCATTCCCTTCAGGCGCGGGTCCCCGCCGGCGACGGCGAGGGCGTCCGGAAAGAGGTCGCCACGATCGAGCTTGGTGATAGCGAACGTGAAGCGGTTGTCGAGCGTCTTGGATTCCGCCAGCAGGGCGCTTTTGTCGGCGCCGCTGACGGCGTTCACGTCGGCCAGCACGTTGGAAAGCGAAACGCCGAGGCGGGTGGCGACGTTCTGCTTCTCCGTCGCGTAAGTACTGCCATTGGCTTCGGTCAGCCGCATCACTTCGGAGGAGAGCGGACTGATCACGACGCCGCCCGACTGCTCCAACACCTGCGCGAGTGAAGCGCGCAGCACGTTGCGACTGGGCACCTTGGTGCCGCTGGCGGTGTTCACGGCACTGGTGCCGATGTCGGCGATCAGGGCAGCGTTGGCCGGCACGCTCAGGCTGAACTTGCCCTGGCTGTCGGTCGTCGCCGGGTTTTCGGCGGCATCGCATACCCCGTTGCCGTTGGCATCGACGCACACTTTGGCGCCCTGGTAGTAAGCCGCGGCCATCGTCGGCTCGGTCGGGCTTCCCGCCGTGAAACTGGCGGCGGTGACCACGCCGGAGATGGTGGTGCCGCCGTCGCTGATGTTGCCGTTGCTGCCGCCCCCACAGGCAGTGAGCACCGCCGCGGCGAGCATTGTCAGCGAGGTGGTGACCACGCCTTTGTTGAAATTGCGCATGAATATCCTGTATCGGGTTGAACGTACGCCCGCGCCACGCACATGCGAGCCGGCGACAGAGCGGCGAAACAGACGCTCTGTGGTGCCCGACGATAAGCACGCGATATGACGGCTGAATGACAACCCCGCTCCCCACAGCGAACTCGCACCTCGGTCGCCGTCGCCAGGATCTCAGGACTCGCTGTCCGGATCGAGCGGCTCCTGCTTGGGCCGCTGCCTGGCCGGCACGTGTTGCAGGTTCAGGCGCACGCGGTACCAGAGCGAGGAACGCCCGCGCATCTTGTCCACCAGCACGTCGGCGGGTTCCAGGAGCGCGGCGGCTTTCGGGTGCCGCGCCTTCCAGCGCTCCAGGCCGGCGAGGACTTCGCTCTCTTTCCCGGCGCGGCCGATCTCGATCAACGGCATCTTTGGCACGCGCTTCGCCGGTGCCGTCTTCGCGCCCACCGAAGGAGGCGCTCTTCGCGGCTCGCCGGCCTGCTTGCGGTAGTGCGGCGGCCACGGTGCGTCGCCTTCGCCATCGCGCTCGTGCCGGGCCGACAGCTCCAGCAGCTTTTCCAGCGAGCAGGGCTCGGCGTCGATGCGTTCGTGCGGGTCGCCGATGCTTGCGAAGCGCGCGGGCACGGTCTTGAGAGTGAAGTCCGCCGGGTCGCAGCTTTGCAATTCCTTCCAGGTCACCGGCGCCGACACGCGCGCATCCGGCTTCGGCCGCACCGAGTACGCCGACGCCACCGTGCGATCTTTTGCATTCTGGTTGTAGTCGATGAACACCCCGTGGCGCTCTTCCTTCCACCATTTGCTCGTGGCGAGATCGGGCGCGCGCCGCTCGACCTCGCGCGCCAGCGCCAGCGCGGCGCGCCGCACTTCGTCGAAAGTCCAGCGGCGTTCGATGCGAACCAGCACGTGGATGCCGCGCGAGCCCGAGGTCTTCGGCCAACCCACCAGGCCGAAGTCGTGCAACACCGCTTCGACGACCCCCGCCACCTCGCGAATCTGCGGCCACTCGACGCCAGGCACCGGATCGAGGTCCACGCGCAGTTCATCGGGATGATCGAGGTCGTCGCTGCGCACCGGATGCGGGTGCAGCTCGATGCAGCCGAGGTTTGCCATCCAGGCCAGCGCCCCCGCGTCGCGGGGCACCACTTCCTCGGCCACATTGCCCGAGGGAAAGTGAATCTGCACCACCTCGATCCATTCCGGGCGTTTGTCCGGCGCCCGCTTCTGGAAAAAGAACTCGCCGCCCACGCCGTTCGGGTAGCGCACCAGCACATTGGGGCGGCCGCCCGCGCCGCGCAGGGCGCCCTCGGCCACTGCGATGTAATAGTGAACCAGGTCGAGTTTGGTCAGCCTGGCTTGCGGAAATAACAGCTTGCCGGGGTTGCTGATCGCCACCTCGCGGCCCGCAATCTCCAACAGCTCCTGCTCGACCTTGGCGGCCATGTCGCGCTCTCCCGATTGGCGCCGCAACCGGGCGCTCAAGGAGGTTAGCACCCGCACGGCACAATAGGGGGTCTGCGTTACCGGCTGTCTTCCGGCCGCGCGCCGTTGCCCGGAGTTCCCCCTTGTCCGCCTCGCCTTTCAGCGCCGAAACCCGGCGCCGCCGCACCTTCGCCATCATCTCCCACCCCGACGCGGGCAAGACCACGCTGACGGAAAAGCTGTTGCTGTTTTCCGGCGCCATCCAGATCGCCGGCTCGGTGAAGGCGCGCAAGGCGACGCGCCACGCCACGTCCGACTGGATGGAGATCGAGAAGCAGCGCGGCATTTCGGTGGCGAGCTCGGTGATGCAGATGCTGTATCGCGAGCACGTCATCAACCTGCTCGACACCCCGGGCCACAAGGATTTCTCGGAAGACACCTACCGCGTGCTCACCGCCGTCGATTCCGCGCTGATGGTGATCGACGCGGCCAACGGTGTGGAAGCGCAGACACGGCGGCTGATCGAGGTCTGCCGCCAGCGCGACACGCCCATCATCACCTTCGTCAACAAGATGGACCGCGAGGTGCGCGAGCCGCTGGACATCCTGGACGAGGTGGAGCGCGAACTCGGCATGCCTTGCGTGCCGATGACCTGGCCGGTGGGCCAGGGCAAGACCTTCGGCGGCATCATGAACCTGCGCACCCGGACCATGACGGTGTTCGAGTCCGGCTCGGAGCGGCGGCCGCAGGACTTCGAGACCATTCCCCTGTCGGATCGCGAGGCGCTGATCAAGCGCTTCGGCCACGAATTCGAAACGGCCGAACAAAGCATGGAGCTCGCCGTCGGCGCTTCGCCGGAATGGGACCACCAGGCGTTCCTGGCGGGCAGGCAGACGCCGGTGTTCTTCGGCTCGGGCGTGAACAACTTCGGTGTGCAGGAAGTGCTGGAGGCCCTGGTGGACCTGGCGCCTTCGCCCGGCCCGCGCATGAGTCACCTGGTCGTGAACAAGCAAACGGTCGACAAGGAAATCCAGCCTGACGACCAGAACTTTTCCGGGGTGGTGTTCAAGGTGCAGGCCAACATGGATGCCAATCACCGCGACCGCATCGCCTTCGTGCGGATGGCCTCGGGCAAATACACGCCGGGCCTCAAGCTGAAGGTGCAGCGCACCGGCAAGGAACTGCGGCCGACTTCGGTGGTTACGTTCCTGTCGCAGCGCCGCGAAGCGGTGGATGAGGCTTACGCCG
>JAQGMT010000019.1 GCA_028292185.1 Ramlibacter sp.
GAAATCAAGGAGGCCGTTCAACACCCCGACGCCGATCGCCTGCGCGTCTGCAAGGTGGACGCCGGGCAGGGCGCGTTGCTGAACATCGTGTGCGGCGCACCGAACGCGCGCGTCGGAATCAGGGTGCCGTGTGCCTTGGTGGGCGCTGAACTGCCGCCGGGCGAAGACGGCAAGCCGTTCCTGATCAAGCAAAGCAAGCTGCGCGGCGTCGAGAGCCAGGGCATGTTGTGCTCCGCGCGCGAGCTCAAGCTGAGCGAAGACCACGCCGGGCTGCTCGAGCTGGCGGCCGATGCGCCGCTGGGCACCGACGTGCGCAAGGTGCTGAAGCTGGACGACATGCTCTTCACGCTCAAGCTCACACCCAACCTGGCGCATGCCTTGAGTGTGTACGGGGTGGCGCGCGAACTCTCGGCGCTGACGGGAGCGCCGCTCAGGAAGGCTGAATTCGACGCGGTCAAGCCCGTCCATGACGCGAAACTGAAGGTCCACGTCGCGGATTCCGACTTGTGCGGACGCTTCTCGGGGCGCATCGTGCGCAATGTGAATACCGCGGCCAAGACGCCGCAGTGGATGATCGAGCGGCTGGAGCGCTGCGGCCAGCGCAGCATCGCGCCGCTGGTCGATATCTCCAACTACGTGATGTTCGAGTTCGGCCGGCCCTCGCACATCTTCGATCACGACAAGATCCATGGCGCGCTGCAAGTTCGCTGGGGCAAGCCCGGCGAGCAGCTCAAGTTGCTGAACGGCAGCACGGTGATGGTGGACGATTCAGTGGGCGTGATCGCGGACGACAAGCAGGTCGAGTCGCTGGCCGGCATCATGGGCGGCGATGCGACCGCGGTGTCCGGCCAGACCCGCAACGTTTACGTGGAAGCCGCCTTCTGGTGGCCGCAGGCCATTCAGGGCCGTTCGCGCCGCTATAACTTTTCAACCGACGCGGGGCACCGTTTCGAACGCGGTGTGGACCCCAGCGAGACAGTCCAGCACATCGAGCACATCACGCGCCTGATCCTCGACATCTGCGGCGGCGAGCCCGGCCCGATGGACGACCAGGTCCTGAAGCTCCCCGAGCAGAAGCCCTTGACCTTGCGCGTCGCGCGCGCGGCAAAGGTGGTGGGCATGCCCCTGACCGAGGCGCAATGCACGCAGGCGCTCTCCCGCCTGGGCTTCCCTGTCACTGCCGCCGATGGCGTGATCACAGTCGTGCCGCCCGCGTACCGTTTCGATCTCGGCATCGAAGAGGACCTGATCGAGGAAGTGGTGCGCATCATCGGCTACCAGCACCTGCCGACCACGCCGCCCATCGCGCCGATCCTGGCCAAGCTGCCGCCGGAATCGCGCCGCAGCCGCTTCGCCGTGCGCCGGCTGCTCGCCGCCTTGGGCTACCTCGAGACCGTGAATTTCAGTTTCGTCGAGGAGAGCTGGGAGCGCGAGCTCGCCGGCAACGCCGAGCCGATTCGCTTGCTCAACCCGATCGCCAGCCAGATGAGCGTGATGCGCTCTTCGCTGCTGGGCTCCTTGCTCCAGGCGTTGAAGTTCAACCTGGACCGCAAGGCCGACCGGGTGCGCGTGTTCGAGATCGGGCGCGTGTTCCGGCGCGAGCCAACGGTGCTCACCACCGATACCACGGTGCGGGGCATCGACCAGCCGATGCGCATCGCCGGGCTGGCTTATGGTGATGCCGAGGGAATGCAATGGGCGCGCAAGAGCGTGCCGATCGACTTCTACGACGTCAAGGGCGACCTTGAGGCCTTGCTGTCGCCTTTGAAGGCTCAGTTCAAGCCTGCGACGCATCCGGCGATGCATCCGGGCCGCTGCGCGAGCGTGTGGCTGGATGGGCGGGAGATCGGCGTGGTCGGTGAGTTGCATCCGCGCTGGCGGCAAAGCTGGGAATTTGCCCAGGCGCCGGTGCTGTTCGAGCTGGATCTCGACGCCGTCACCCAACGCCGGGTCGCGCTGTTCGAGTCCGTGCCCAAGTTCCAACCTGCCGAGCGCGACATCGCCGTGATCGTGGCGGACAGCGTCACCCATGCGGCGCTGCTGGACGCCGTGCATGGCGCGAAAACCGGCGGGCTGTTGCAGGGCGCGCTGCTGTTCGATGTGTACAAGCCCAAGGGCGCTTCAGCCGGCATGGGAATGCAGGAAAAAAGCCTGGCCGTGCGCTTGACGCTGGCCAGCGGCGAAGCCACACTGACCGACGAGCAGATCGATGCAGCCGTGAAAGCCGTCATCGACAGCATCGCCGCGCGGCTCGGCGGCCGCCTGAGGGGCTAGGGCACATTCGCATCGGCAACAACAGCATGAACAGGCCCTAAGCATGAGCGCGCTCGCAACAACAACAATGAAGCAGGAAGACAGCATGGACTTCGCCGTCGAGAGCCTGGAGACGCCCGCACTCACCAAGGCGCAGCTCGCGGAACTGCTGTTCGAACAGATCGGCCTGAACAAGCGCGAGTCCAAGGACATGATCGACGCGTTCTTCGAGCTCATTTCCGACAGCCTGGTGGACGGCAGTGACGTGAAGATTTCCGGCTTCGGGAATTTCCAGATCCGAACCAAGGCGCCGCGGCCGGGCCGCAATCCGCGTACCGGCGAGGCCATTCCGATCCAGGCGCGCCGGGTGGTGACTTTTCACGCCAGCCACAAGCTCAAAGAGCAGATCCAGGGCGACACCGGCCCGGCCGAGTGAACTGAAACAACAATTGCCGCGAGCCCGCGACCAGAGGCTTTGCGCCGCGGCTTGTCTTAGAGTAACCTAGCAACTTTCTCTCGTACAACATTGATTTCAATGGAGAAAGCCCTCCCTTTGATACCCGCCAAGCGCTACTTCACCATCGGTGAGGTCAGCGACCTGTGTGGCGTCAAGCCTCACGTGCTACGGTATTGGGAGCAGGAGTTCACGCAGTTGCGTCCCATGAAGCGGCGCGGCAACCGCCGGTACTACCAGCACCACGAGGTGCTGATGATCCGCCGCATCCGCGACCTGCTGTACGACCAGGGTTTCACCATCAGCGGCGCGCGCAACAAGCTGCAGGAGCTGGTACAGGTCGAGCGCGACAAGCGCCGCGCCGGCGAAGTGATGCTGGACGGAGTGGAAGTGATCGAGATCGAAGACTCGAGCTTCGAGGACTTCGAGGACAGCACGCCGGGCGAGCAGGGCGACGCCGTCTCGCAAAAACTGCTGCTGGTGCGGCGCGAGCTGTTCGAGATCCGCGACCTGCTTTCTTCGACGTACGCTCCGCTGTCCTGAGCGGTGGCCGCCCCGTCCCCAGTTATAATCGGCACCTTGTCGGCGTGTAGCGCAGCCTGGTAGCGCACTTGCATGGGGTGCAAGGGGTCGAAGGTTCGAATCCTTTCACGCCGACCAAGCCAAACACATCAACGGGTTGCATCTTTCGGGGTGCAACCCGTTATGCTTTTGACGTAGACAACCGGAGACACCATGGTGCCAGGCAGACGCGCTTTCCTATCGATGGTCCAAGCTGCGGGCCTGGCAGCGGCGCTGCCTCGCGTCGCGCATGCGCAGGCGGCGTTTCCTTCCAAGCCGGTTCACTTGATCGTGCCCTACGCCCCGGGCGGATCGGCCGACGTGCTGTCCCGCATCGTCGCGCAGCATCTGTCGCAGCAATGGGGCCAGCCGGTCATCGTCGAGACCAGGCCGGGCGGCGGCACCATCATCGGCACCTCGCTGGTCGCCAAGGCGCCGGCGGACGGCTACACGATGCTCTTCATCTCGAACAGCTTCGTCATCAACGCCAAGCTGCGCGCCGATCTCCCGTATGACGGGGTCAAGGCCTTCGTTCCGGTGGCCAACATGGTGAGTTCCCCGCAAGTCGCCCACCTGGCCGAACTCGGCTACCCCACCTACGAGGCCGTGGCTGGTTTGGCTTTGCGGCACCCGCGGGCACCCCACCGGGGGTCGTCAACAAGTTCGCCGAAGGCCTGCGCGCAGCGCTGGCCGACCCGGGCATCCGCCAGCGCGTGGTCACCTTCGGACTGCAACCGGCTTACCTGGATTCGAAGGATTTCGCCGCGCACATCGGCGAGCAATAT
>JAQGMT010000092.1 GCA_028292185.1 Ramlibacter sp.
CCGGCGAGGTCGCTCAGCGAACGGAATGCGATGAACGGCACGCCGTTGCTGTGGGCGACCATCGCGACCGCGGCGGTCTCCATGTCCAGCACGCTCGCCTCGAAGGTCTTGAAGGTGTACTCCCGAAACGCCGCGTTGTCGACGAAGGCCTGGCCCGAGACGCCGTTGCCGCCCAGCACCAGGCGCGGTCGGTGAGCCAGGCAGTTGCGCTGTGCATCGCAGGTGGCGAGCTGCACGTCGCCGATGCGGCGAGCCACTTCCAGCAGCGCCGGATCGGCATCGAACCAGAATTGCTTGACAAGCTCGGCGTGCGCGGCGGAGCGTACTTCCACCGGCCGCGGAAACATCATCCCGAAGTTCGGCAGCACGTAGCCCTTCATCCGCTCGGGCACCTCGTAGCGGCCCGGCGCGCTCTCGCGCGCCATCAGCACTTCCAGGTACTGTCCCCAGCGGCCCGCGACCACCACGTCCCCGATGTTCAGCTGCGGATTCACGCCGCCGGCGATCCCGCTGAACACCACGTGGCTGATCCTGAAATGATCCAGCGCCAGCTGCGTGTTCATCGCCGCATTGGTCATGCTGACGCCGCTCAGGAACAAGACAGCGGGCTTGCCTTGCAGCACGCCGGTGGTGAACTCGACGCCGTTCACGCTGGTTCTGCGAGGCTGTTCCACCTTGGCCAACAACAGGGCCAGCTCCGGCTCGAATGCGGACATCACCGCGACGCGCGGAGTGTCGTCCAGCGACGCGGCAGGCGCGGCGCAGCCCGCCAGCACCACGCTGCACATGGCGACGATCCAGCCAATCCACTTACGCATTTCTCTCTCCTAAAACGGCCCGCCCTGGATGTCGAAGGCCCGTTGCACGAACCACCAGGTGGCGATCAGGGCGACCGCGATCGAGCCCACCGTCAAGACGCCTTTGCGATAAAAGCGCGTCCCGCGCAGCCAGAACGCGACGGGGACGAAGGCGGCAACGATGGCCATCTGGCCGATTTCCACGCCGGAGTTGAAGCCGACCAAGGCGAGCGCCAGCGCGTCCCTGGGCAAGCCCAGGTCGACCAGTACCGACGCGAAGCCGAAGCCGTGGATCAGCCCGAACACGAAAGCCATCACCCAACGGCGCTTCTCGATGGTGCCCTTGAGGTTATTGAGCGCGGCCAGCACCACCGACCCGGCGATGATCGATTCCACCAGCCGCGAGGGCAGGCTGACGAGGCCGAGCGCCGCCAGCGTCAGCGTTATCGAATGCGCCAAGGTGAACGCCGTGACCACCTTCAGCACTTCCACCAGCGATCGCCGCAGGCTGGGCGCGGGCTCCCATTGCTTGCCCGCACGTACCAGCACGGCCGGCAACAGCAGCGAGAGCAGGAACAGGATGTGGTCGTAGCCCATCCAGATGTGCCATATCCCGTCCACGACGTATTGCTTCAGCGTCTGCCATGCGCCTTGCGGTTCCAGCGCCAGCGTCTGTTGCGCCGAGTCGGTGCCGAACACCAGCGCCTGCGAAGTTGCGCTGCCGGGCGCGATCCACTGGATCAGTCCGCGGTGCGACGGGTCCACGTCGAACAGCAGCGAGTACTTCACTTTGAGGCCGCGATTCAAGTTTTCGCAATGCGCCGTCAGCGACAACACGGCGTAAGTGCCATCGCTGTGCTGGTCCAACTGCATGGGGGCTGCGCTGTCCCAAAGACAGGGCTTGTCGCCGGCGGAAAGCTCGAGGTGCCCGGTGGCGTAGCGGGTGATGTCGCTGGTGCGCTGGCGCACTTCGCCCCAGGTGAGCGCGCCGTTGCCATCGCGATCCAGCTCCAGCACATAGTCCAGGTCGCGCAGCGCGATGTCCCAGCGCACGCCGATGTCCTCGCTTTGCGGAGCGCCGCGGATCGTAAGGTAGCTGTCGCTGGGTTTGTGGGCGAGGGCGGCGGCGTGCAGCAGCATCGCCAGAATGAATAGCAGCCAGCGCCTCATCGCTTGGCTCCCTGTGCGGCCAGCTGCTCGGCCAACTTTGCCATCGCGGGATCTTCATACCCGGTGTTGCGCAACCAATCCAGCGCCGGCTGCGCTGCTTTGGCCTGCTTGGCTGCAAGTGCCGAGCGCAGCAGGATTTCGGCGTCGCGCGCTTCTTTTTGCGCCTGGTAATTTTGCGAAGCCAGCTGCAGCGCTTTGTCCGGGTGACCTTCGACGTCGAGTTCGAAGCGGGCGGCTTCCTGTTCGTGCAGGCGGTCACCGCGCAAGCCCGCTGCCGCAAAGCGATCGCGCAGCTGGTCGGCCCAGCCCGCGGCGCGCGGGTCCTTCGCCGCCTTCCCGGCCAATGCCAGCCGCAACAGCAGGATGTCGGAGCGCTCCCAATCGGCCAGCAGTTTCATGACTTCGGCCGGGCGTTGCTGCAGCAGCAGGAAATCGGAATAGGCGCCCAGCAAAAACTGGTCGGTGACGCCCTGCTTCAGCGCCTCGTTGAAGTGCGCTTGCGCTTCGTCCGTGCGCTGCAGGCGGATCGCCATTTCAGCCAGGCGGGTGCGAATCCACAAGACCAGTTCGGGTGCCACGGCCCCGGCGTCGGCGAGCTCCTTTTGCAGGGTTCGATACGCATCGGCCAGGTGCCCCGTGCTGGCTTCGACATATGCGGTGCAGCCCTGAGCGAAAAGCGGATGCGCCAGGGGCACCAGCCGCGTGCACTCGGACAAGGCCTGCGGGTAGCGCGCCTGCACCATGTAGATGGCCGCTTGCCAGGCGATCGGTTCCGGCGCTTTCGGGTCCAGCTCCTGCGCCTTGGCCAAGCTTCGCAAGGCGCCCGTGAAGTCGTGGCTGTACTGCTCGATCATCCCGCGCACCGACCAGTACTCGGCGTTCGCCGCCGCCGATTGCGCCAGCGGCACGATCGCGGCAGACGCGTAACCCACATAGCGCGGGTCGCCTTGCGCCATCGCCATTTCGAAATAGCGCCTCGCAATCTCCAGCCGCAGGGCAACGTCCGCAGGCCGCGCGGCCAGCTGCTTGCGCAGCGAGTCCACCCGGCGGATCGAGGGATCGCTGGCGCTGGCCGGCAGTCGCTCGACCACTTCGCTGTCGTTCCTGGGTGTGTACGGCGCGGCGGTCGCGACGGCGGATGCGCAGAGGAGGAGCACTGCGGCCGCTTGCCGCGCCATGCCCCCACCCCAGCCCACCCCCAGTGGGGGAGGCAGTGTATTCAACAAACTCATTTGGTTCCGAAGATGCGATCGCCTGCGTCGCCCAGGCCCGGCAGGATGTAGCCATGGTCATTGAGCTCGCGATCGATCGCAGCGGTGTAGATCGGCACGTCGGGATGGGCCTTGTGCAGCGCGGCGATACCTTCCGGGCAGGTCAAGAGGCACACCAGCTTGATCGACTTGGGCCCGAGTTCCTTCACCCGCTCCACCGCGGCGATGGCGGAATTTCCCGTGGCGAGCATCGGATCGACCACGATCACGTCGCGGTCCTGCATGTTATGCGGCATCTTGAAGTAATACTCCACCGCCGTGAGCGTCTTGGGGTCGCGATAAAGCCCGATGTGCCCGACCCGCGCGCCCGGCACCACGCTGAGCATGCCGTCGAGAATGCCCGCGCCCGCGCGCAGGATCGACACGAACACCAGTTTCTTGCCGTCGATCACCTTCGCCTTCATTTTCTCCAGCGGTGTCTCGATCTCGATTTCCTGCATCGCCATGTCGCGGGTGACCTCGTAGGCCATCAGCATCGCCAGTTCGTTCAGCAGACGCCGGAAGCTGTTGGTGGACGCTTCCTTGTTGCGCATCAAGGTCAGCTTGTGCTGCACCAGCGGGTGGTCGATCAGGTGGACGTCGTTCAAATGGTGCTCTCAGAAAACGGTTGCGTCGCTCGCCACCTTCAGCGGCGGCAGCCCGCCGCGATGGCGCTGCGCCAATTCACGGCCCGCGGCCCAGGTGCCGCCTTCCAGTACTCGCGCCAGCGGGAATTTGTCTGCATTCAGGCGCAACTGGCCGCGTACGGCGCCGGCCACTTCGTCCATCAGGGCCACGGTCAGCGCCCGCCACTCCACGATGATCTCGTCGCCGGGCTGCCAGATCTGGACCGCGCTTGCCTCGTCTCGCAGGCGCAGCAGGCCACTGTCGATCATCAGGCCGCCATTGCGATATTCCGGCAAGGCTGTGAGTGCATCGACGTTGCGCACTTTCACGCCACCCCATTCGAACGGCTCCAGCAGCGAGTACGTCAGCCATTGCGACAGTTTGTGGAAGGGCATCCAGCCGTCGCTGAGGCCGTCGCCGCGGATGGCGGCATGGCGCCAGCAGTCGCCCAGCGGCAGGTTGCCGATCGCGTTGCCGGCGGGCCAGATGGCCGAGAGGCTGATCAGGATCTGCGAAAGGATGCCGTGCGCCGTCACGTCGGCGGTATGGGGAACGTCGGGCCCGAGCGGCGTTACGATCATGTCGAAGATCCCGGCGGGACGGCCGTCCTCGCCGAACACCTCGGGCTGTTCCGCCATCACTTCGCCCAGGCGCCGCAGCAGGATTGCACGCTGTTCGAGCCCTACCAGCGGATTGCCTTCGCTCACCTGGAATGCGGACGCCAGGTGGTCGGTGACGAGGCCGCGCAGCCCTTGGGAGTCCACCTGCAGCGGCCGGTCCTTGTCGCTGGAAAACATGCCGGCCATGAAAGCGTGAAAGCTCGCCACCGCCAGCCCTTCCGAACGCGTGAAGGTTTGGCCGGTGGCGGGCTCCACGTACTTCCAATCGGCGCCGGCACCGCCATCGAGCAGCACACTCACGAACGTGAGATCAACCATCGCGTGCGCGCGCAAGGTATGCGGCGAACCCGGCAACATGCTTTCGAGCTGCGCCTTGCGATCGACGCCGCCGGCCTCGAAATGCCGCCAGCGGCTGTGCAGCGGGACATGCAGCTTGGGGTAACGTTTGCGCGTCGCGGCGACCACTTCATTGGCCGCGGCGTCGAGGAAGCCATCGTCCACCACGAACCAGCTCGACTCCCCATTGCGCGCGCGGGTCAGCAATTGCGCGGCGCGCTCGCGCACGGCGGTGGTGCTGCGCAAGAGCGACGCGGCGACTTCGGCGTCGCCCTGGCCGGACCCCAGATAAGTGCTGCCCATGATCTACAGGCCTCTGCCTTTGGCTTTCTTCAGTTCGTCGGCATCGGGCAGCGCGCCGGTCGTGAAGTAACCGGCCGCCACCTTCGCATCCATCTCCACGCGCGCGTCCGCGGGAATCAGTTCATCGGGAATGTTGACGCGCTCGCCCACCTCGATGCCCGAGCCGGTGATCGCGTCGTACTTCATGTTGCTCATCGACACCAGCCGGTGAATTTTCTTCACGCCCAGCCAGTGCAAGACGTCGGGCATCAGTTCCTGGAAGCGCATGTCCTGCACCCCCGCCACGCATTCGGTCCGCGCGAAATACTGGTCGGCCGTGTCACCGCCCAGCTGGCGCTTGCGCGCGTTGTAGACCAGGAACTTCGTTACTTCGCCTAACGCGCGGCCTTCCTTGCGCGAGTACGACACCAGCCCGACGCCGCCGCGCTGCGAGGCCTGGATGCATTCCTCGATGGCGTGAGTGAGGTAGGGGCGGCAGGTGCAGATGTCGGAGCCGAACACGTCCGAGCCATTGCACTCGTCGTGCACGCGGGCGGTGAGCTCGACTTGCGGATTGGCCAGGTCGCGCGGATCGCCGAAGATGTAAACCGTCTGCCCGCCGATCGGCGGCAGGAAGATTTCCAGGTCGCTGCGCGTCACCAGTTCGGGATACATGCCGCCGGTTTCCTCGAACAGCACGCGCCGCAGGTCGTTCTCCGAGCAGCCGAAGCGCTTGGCCACGCCGGGCAACCACCACACCGGCTCGATGGCGGCCTTGGTGACCATCGCCGCGCCTCCCGCGGTCTAGACCTTTCCGTCGGCCTTCAGGCGCCCGTTCATGAGTCCCTCGATCAACTCGGGCAGGATCACGTGCGCCTGGGTCTCCGCAATCGTCGGCCGGATGTCGTATCCGGCGGCCAGCTCGGCCGAGAACACGTCGGCCACCAACGCGCCCCACGGATCCATGCTGACGATCTTGCCGGGCTCGCTCCACTGCGGATAAGGCCCGATCACGTCGGTGGGCGAGGTGTTGGTGAGATCGG
>JAQGMT010000101.1 GCA_028292185.1 Ramlibacter sp.
GCCATCACGTCGCGCATCACCGGGTGTACGGCGGCGAACGGCTCGTCCAGCATCGCCAGCAGCGGCGGCTCGATGAAGCACATGCCGAATTCCAGCAGCTTGCGCTGCCCGCCGGACAGCTGGCCCGCATCGAGGTACTGCACCGGCTCCAGCGTGAGCTCCTGGACCAGCGCCTGCGCCCGTTGGTTAGCTTGCGCTTCGGACAGGCCGCGCGCCAGCCCCGCCGTCAGCAGGTTGTCGAATGCCGACATGCGCGAGAACACGCGCGTGAGCTGGAACATGCGCAACACGCCGCGCTTGGCCAGCCGCGCCGGCGGCATGCCGGTCACATCGTCGGCGCCCATGCGGACATGGCCGGCATGCGGCGCGAGGAAGCCGGACAGCAGGTTCAGCACGGTGGTCTTGCCCGAGCCATTGGGGCCGATCAGGCCGAGGATCTCGCCCGGCCGAACCTCGAAGCTCACGTCGTCCACTGCGGCGACGCCGCCGAAATGCACCGACAAATGTTCGATGGTGAGCAGGCTCATGGCTTGCGGCCTTGCAAGCGCCGCGCGAGCAGGCCCCACAGGCCGCCGGGCACGTAGCGCGCGAACAGGATCACCAGCAGGGCGAAGACGATGATCTGGATGTCGCCGAAGCCGCGCAGCCACTCCGATCCCAGGTACACCAGCACGGCGCCCAGGATGGAGCCCGAGAGCGAACTCATTCCGCCGATCACCACCATCGACAGCACCAGGCCGGTCTGCTGCAAAAGGCCCAGCTCGGGGCTGACCAATTGGCTGAAGGTGCCATAGAGCGATCCGGCCAATCCGCAGATGGCGCAGGAAATGCAAAAGGAGATCATCTTCGTGCGCACCACGTCGATGCCGCGGCTCTCCGCGCCCACAGGGTCGTCGCGCACCGACATCATGAAGCGGCCCAGGCGGCCGCGCAGCAACGCGTACAGCAGCAGCAGCACCGCGACCAAGGCGACCAGGAAGATGTAGTAATAGCCGACCCGGCTTTCCATCAGCGTGGCCACGTGCATGCCCTGGTCGCCGCGCGTGAATTCGTGCGAATTGCCGACGACGACGCGGGCGATCTCCGCAAAAGCCAATGTGGTCAGCGACAGGTAGGGGCCACTCAAATTGAGCACCAGCTTGCCCAGCGCCAGCCCGAACAGTGCCGAGACGACGACGCCCGCCGGGATGCCGAGCGCCAAGGGCACCTGCCAGTAGTGATCGAGCAGCGCGGTGGTGTAGCCGCCGATCATCGCGAACGCCGCGGGCGCCAGCGAGAACTGGCCGGTATAGCCGGCCAGCAGGTTCCAGGCGAGGGCCAGGATGGCGAAATAGATGCTGACCAGGATGATGCCCAGCACGTAAGGGCCGGTGATCACCAGCGGAAGCAGCGCAATCACGCCGCAGATCGCCAGCGCGGCGCGCATATCGAAACGCAAGCGGTGCTGCCAGAGATTGGCCGTGGGTTTCATACCTCCCGGCCCTTCTCGCCGAACAAGCCTTGCGGGCGGAACAGCAGCACCAGCACCAGGATGATCAGCCCGAAGGCGTCGCGATAGTCATAGGAGATGTACACCGAGAAGAAGGCCTCGCTGACCCCGAGGATCAGCGCGGCCAGCATCGCGCCCCAGATCGAACCCATGCCGCCCAGCACCACGATCACATAGGACTTGATCGCGGGGAAGGCGCCGATGTCGGGCGAGGGATTGACCAACGGCGCGAGGAGGGCGCCCGAGAGCGCGGCCAGTATTCCGGAAATCACGAAGATCAGGCTGGTGGTGCGGGTGGCATCGATGCCCGCCAGCGAGGCGCCCAGCCGGTTCTGCGCCACGGCCTGGATCTGCAGGCCCCAGACCGAGCGCTTGATGAACAGGGCCAGCCCGATCATCAGCAGCACCGCCACCACCGCCGCAATCGCCTTCTGGCCGGTGAGCATGATCGGGCCGAGCGCGAAGCGGCTGACGTCGATCAGCGGCTGGCCGCGAAACGAATACGGCCCCACCGTCTTGTCCACCAGATTGATCAGCAGCAGCGACAGCCCGAAGGTCACCACCACCGCGTATTCGTCCTTCATGAAGCCCCAGCTGGCGTAGCCCTGGTACAGCGGGCGCATCAGCAAGCGCTCGACCAGCCATCCCAGCACCGCGCCCGCGGCGGCCGCGCACGGCAGCGCGAGCCAGGGCGACACCCCGAGCTTGAGCGAGACCAGCACATAGGTGTACGCGCCGATCATGAAGAACTCGCCATGGGCGAAGTTGACGATCTTTAGCACGCCGAAAATCATCGCCAAACCGACGGCCATCAAAGCATAGAAGCAGCCGTAGATCAGGCCGTTGGCCAGCAGGTCAAGCGCTAGCATGGACTGTGGGTGCTCATGTGAAGATCCGGCATCGCGCCGCTGCGCGATGCCGGATGGGCCGGCGCGTCACGCAAGCGCGCCTACTTGGCGGGACGCACGATCTTGGCGGGATCGAACTTCTGCCCCGGGGCCTGGAGCAGCACGGTCTGCGCGATCGGTTGCTTCTCCGCGGTGAGCTCGTAGTTCACGTACGGCAGATCCAGCCACTGCTGGTAGCCGAAGCCGGGCTGGGTCGAGAAGTTGCCCAGGCCGCGGATGCTCTCGAACTTCATGGTCTGCATGGCCTTGGTCAACTTGTCCGCATCGGTGCTCTTGGCGGTGGCGATGCCTTGCAGCACGAGCTCCAGCGAATCGGCGGCCTGCAGCACCAGGCGGTTCACCTCGTTGCCGGTGCGCTTCTTGTATTCGGCGGCGATGTCGCTGGCCAGCTTGGTCTGCTTCATCTGGGGGTGGTACAGCGCGAACGACAGCAGGTACTTGCCGCCTTCCTTCACGTTCTGCCAGAAGTCGGGATAGTCGGCCAGGCCGCCGCCGTCGTACAGGACGGTCTTGGAAGTGGGCGCGACGCCTTGCTCATAAACCTGGTTCATCACCAGGTACGCCGCCGGCGGCAGCATCGACAGCACGATCACGTCGGGCGGATTGGCACGCAGCGGCAGCACCGCGGCGGTGAAGTCCTTGCTCGCGCGATCAAGCGTTTCGTACTTGTATTCGATGTCCGGCGCCAGCTTCTTGAGCATCTCGCCGGTCAGCTTGGCCTGGCCGATGCCGTAATCGGTGTTCTCGGCGAAGGCCACCACGCGCTTGACCTTCATCGTCGCGAGCGTCGAGGCCATCGACGACGACACCAGCGTGTTGTACGGCGAGGTGTTGAACACCTCCGGGTAGCCGCGCTTGCGCACGTCGTCGGACCAGCAATTGGTGTTGACGTAAGGCACCTTGTAGCGGTGCGCCACTTCGATCTCGGCCAGGCACACCGAGCTCTGGTGCCCGCCCGCGAGTGCCACCACCTTGTCGCTGGTGATCAGCTTTTCGGTAGCGGCACGGCCCTTCTCGGGAATGCCCTGGTTGTCCTCATAGATCAGCTTGATCTGACGGCCGAGCACGCCACCCTTGGCGTTGACCATGTCCTTGAGAATTTCCATACCGTCCTTCACCTGCGTGCCCTGGACGACCGAGCCGGGTGGCGACTGTGTCAGGCTCACGCCGATGAGGATGGGCGGATCGGCGGCGAGTGCGTTTGAGGCGGCCAGGGCCGCGACGGACAGAACCGCCAGACTGCGCAAGCTGTGGATTTTCATGAGGGTCCCTCGTGTTGATTGGGTGGCGGCAACGCCCGTCGTGTTCCGCGCGTTGGTGAACCCGCAATTTAACTTCCCTGGCGCTGCATGGCAGCGTCAGTTCGATCGGTACAAACCCGCACCGGCTCGCTCAAGCGGCGAGGCAACTGTCGACGAAGGCCTTGCGTTGCTGGCCTTTCATGCCTTTCGCGCTATCGAGGCAGGCCTTGCGTTTGGCGCGAAGGGCGCCGTGGTCCGGGCCGGGCGCCTCGATGAACTGAGTCGTGAACACGTCCAGGTCGATGTTCGCGCCGGGCCCCGACCAGCCCAGCGCGAATCCGCCGTCCTGCAGGGCCGCTGCGGCAGCCACACTCACCTTGGTCGCGATGGTCTGCAAGTTCCCGATGCGCGCACCGGCGCGGTCGAAACGCTGGAAGACGAGGTTCGCTGCAGGATTCCAGAACACGACGAAGCTTCCGTCCTTCAATTCCCTGGCTTCGATGGGCGTCGGCGGGACGGGGGTCGGAGCGCCCACGGGCTTGCCGGCTTGGTCAAGAAACTGAAGGAATGAACCCGAGCTGTCGGTCGTGATCAGCACGAAGCGGTCGTCTTGCAGCGGCAGCAAGAACACGCTCCCGCTTCTCGGCGCGACGATTTGGGTGCCGGTGTTGTCGGCGTCATAGTGAATGGCCGAGGCGATCGGCTGGAAGGCGAGGTCGAGATGTGAAACCGTCAGCGTGTACCCAGCGCTGGCGTCGGCGGTGAGAGTGAAGCCTCGGCCAGACTGGTCTTGCAGCAGGAACGAACCGACCGTGACGGTGCCGCCCACGGGGCGCGCGTGCTCGTCATAGCGCTGGCTGAGCAACTGCGAATTGGAAGCGTTGGTCAGTTGCGCAACGCGGGTATTCCAAGCGACCACGAAGCCGCCGTCCGTCAAGGCCCGAACCGTCGGAACGCTCAGGAATTCGGGGCGCGAGTTGAGAAGCTCAAGGCGCGAAAACACGGTGGTTTCGCCCGCGAGCTGCACGCCGTCCGCGCTGAAACGCTGGATGTAAATGCCTTGCTTGAATTGGTTGAAGGCCCCGACCTGGCCGGCCGGCCTGTCGATTTCATATGCCACCACGACGCTCCCATCGGCCAGCACTGCGACCGAACTGTCGCGTATGGCCGCCGCCGCATCGCAAACGCCCGGCGTACACGCGGCAGTGCCAGACACGTTGAGCTGGACAGCGGTCTCGCCGCCCACCTTCTTGCCCGCGCTGTCGTAGCGCTGAATGAACAGCCCGGTCCCGTCCGAGATCCACGCCACCGTGTAGCCGCCACGGTCGAGCGCGCCCAGGCTTCGAATCAGCTGGTTGCCGGGGATCGTCGTGTTCACCACGGACGATGGCTGAGGGACCAAGTCGGGAGTCGATGCCGCCGGCTTGCCTTTCAGCGCTTGCACGGCGGGTGCGGGGCTTGCCACGCTGCTTGCCGAGCCATCGCCGCCGCCTCCACACGCCGCCAGCATCAGCACCATGCCCATCGCAATCAGTTTCGTCACGTCGGTCTCCTTCGTGTCGAAGTTAGAAAGCTGTTGCGGGAAATGTTAGGCGCGCCGATTTTTGGAGGTGCAAGCTACGGTAACCTATGGTGGAAAGCGACTCGTCACTATT
>JAQGMT010000009.1 GCA_028292185.1 Ramlibacter sp.
CAGGGATTGAACCTCGGCCTGGCGGACGCGAGCGAGCTCGCGCGGGTGTTGCGCGAGCGCGAGTATTGGCGCAGTGTGGGCGATGCAAAGCTGCTGCGCCGCTACGAACGGGGCCGCAAGGCCGACGTGCTGGCCATGGGCGCGGCCACCGACGGCCTGCAGCAACTGTTCGCGCGGCAGGCACAGCCTTGGGGCTTGCTGCGCAATTGGGGCATGACCGGGTTCGATCGCAGCGGGCCGCTCAAGGAATGGGTGGCGCGGCAGGCGATGGGACGGATTTGAGTGAACTGGAAACAACAATGAAATCGATCAAACGCGCCCTGGTTGCAGCCTTGCTGGCCGCCGGCCTCTCGGTCGCCATGGCGCAGGCGCCCGAAGCCGCCATCCGCAAGAACCTCAGCGAGCGGCTGCCGCAACTGCCCAAGATCGACGAGATCAGCAAGACGCCGATGACCGGCATCTTCGAGGTGCGCATAGGCAGCGACCTGTTCTACACCGACGCCGAGGCCGATTTCCTGTTCCAGGGCAACCTGATGGACATCAAGCTGCACCGCAACCTGACCGAGGAGCGGCTCGAAAAGCTGCTGGCCATCGACTTTGCCGCGCTGCCGCTCAAGGATTCGTTCACCGTGGTGCGCGGCAACGGCAAGCGCAAGGTGGCGGTGTTCCAGGACCCGAACTGCCCGTATTGCAAGCGCTTCGAACGCGACCTGCAGAAGGTGGACAACGTCACGATCTACATGTTCCTTTATCCGATCCTCGGCCCCGATTCCAGCGACAAGGCGCGCAACCTCTGGTGCGCGAAGGACAAGAGCAAGGCCTGGCAGGACTGGATGCTGCGCAACCAGGCCGCCGCCGCGGCAAGCTGCGACACCGCCGCGGTGGCGCGCAACGTGGAGTTCGGCAAGCAGCGCAAGATCACCGGCACACCCACGCTGTTGTTCCCGGACGGCACCCGGGTACCGGGCGCCATCGACGCGCAGCAAGTCGAGAAGTACCTGGCGGCCGCGAAGCAGTGACAGCCAGCTCAGCACTGCCACGCGGCGCCAGCGTCCACTACCGCATCGAAGCCGCCGACCTGCACGCCCACCTGTTCCGGGTGACGCTGAGCATCGCGCAGCCCGCGGCCCAGCAACGCGTGTCCTTGCCGGTGTGGATTCCGGGCAGCTACCTGGTGCGGGAGTTCTCGAAGAACCTGCAGCGCTTGGCGGCACGCCAGGATGGCCGCCTGGCCGCAGTCCAGCAACTGGACAAATGCAACTGGCAGGTCGAATGCGTTCCCTCGAGCCCTTTGGTGCTCACCTACGAGGTCTACGCCTTCGACAATTCGGTGCGCACCGCCTGGCTCGACACGCAACGCGGCTTCTTCAACGGCACCAGCCTGTGCCTGAAGGTGCACGGACAGGAAAGCTCGGTGCACTCGGTGGAACTGGCTGCGGTGAAAGGCATGAGCACCTGGCAGGCCGCGACCGGGCTGGTGCCGCACAAGGTGGGCAAGCGCGGCTTCGGCACTTACCTCGCCGCGGACTACGACGAGCTGGTCGATTGCCCGGTGGAGATGGGGCCGTTCTGGAGCGGCGAGTTCAAGGCCGGCGGCGTGCCGCATCGCCTGGTCATCGCGGGCGCAAGCGAATCGCTGGACCACGCGCGGCTCTTGGCGGACGTGCACAAGATCTGCGAGGCCGAGATTCGTTTCTGGCACGCGCCTGCGCGCGGCGGCAAGCGGCCTCCGTTCAAGAGCTATCTGTTCATGCTGAATGTGGTGGACGACGGCTACGGCGGGCTCGAGCACCGAAACTCGACGGCGCTGATTGCCTCGCGGCGCGACCTGCCGCGCCTGGGCGAGACACGCATGGCGGACGGCTACGTCACCTTGCTGGGCTTGATCAGCCACGAGTATTTCCACACCTGGAACGTCAAGCGCCTGCGGCCCGCCGAGTTCACGCACTACGACTACAGCGCCGAAAATTACACGCAGCTGCTCTGGTTCTTCGAGGGCTTCACCAGTTACTACGACGACCTGCTGCTGCGGCGCGCGGGTCTGATCGACGACGCCACCTACCTCAGGCTGTTGAACAAGACCATCAACCAGGTGCTGCAAACGCCGGGCCGCGAAGTGCAGGCGGTGGCGCAGGCCAGCTTCGACGCGTGGGTGAAGTACTACCGCCAGGACGAAAACACCGCCAACGCCACCGTCAGCTACTACACCAAGGGCGCGCTGGTCGCCTTGTGCTTCGACCTGACGCTGCGCGCCGAAGGCCAGACCACCCTGGATGAAGTGATGCGCGGTTTGTGGCAACGCTGCAAGGCGGGGCCGATGACCGAAGCCGATCTGGCGGCCGTGCTCAAGGAACTGGGCGGGCGCGCATTCACCCGCGAGATCGCCGCGTGGGTGCACGGCACGCGCGAGTTGCCGCTGCAGGAGCTGCTGAAGAACGTCGGTGTGGTGGTGCTCGAGGAACCGGCGCAGCTGCAGCAACGGCTGGGACTGCGCGTCGCCGAAACTTCGGGCGTTCAGATCAAGACCGTGTTGCGCGGCGGCGCGGCGGAGCAGGCCGGCTTTGCCGCCAACGACGAGTGGGTCGGCGTGGAGGTCGGCACGGCGGGCTGGCGCATGTCAAAGACCGACGATCTGCTGCTGTACGCGGGCAGCCACAAGAAGGTCACGGCGCTGGTGGCGCGCGACCGCCGCCTGCTGCGGCTGGAGCTGAACCTGCCGCCCGCGGTCACTACTTGGCGGCTGGTCCTGCGCGACGCGGCCCGGGCCCAGCCGTGGCTGGTCGCACACGCCTGACGCGACGCAAGCGCCTCACCGCGCTGGTGGTGCTGGTGCTGCTGTTGCACGCGCTGGCGCTGTATTGGCTGGCGCAGCAGCTCGAGCAGCGTTCCGCGCTGCGGGCGTTGGCCACGCCCATGTTCACCCGATTGCTGCAGCCCGAAGCGCAGTCCGCACTCCCGGCGCCGCCAGCGCCCGCGGCTCCGCGAGTCAAGCGCCGGCGTTCGGGCATCACCTCGGTGGCGAGCCCGAAAGCGGCTGCCCCGGCGCGGCCCGCCTCGCAGGCCGTGGCGTCCGCGCAAGCATCCTCAGCCCCGCAGCCGCCGGAAGCGGCCGCTTCATCGCAGATGTCGGCGGCAGCGAGCACGCCGGACAGCAACACGCCCACCAGCGCAGGCGACAGTACGCCCGTGGCGAGCACGCCTGAAGCGACACCCACGGTTGCGACACCCGCAGCGCCGGCTGCGTCCTCTGCCGCTGCGGCGGCAAGCGCGAATCGAACTGACGGGCTCGCCAGCTGGCCGGTCGACACGCGCCTGACCTACCATCTGGGCGGCTACTTTCGCGGCGAGCTGCACGGCAACGCGCGCGTGCAGTGGCAGCGCCAGGACAATCAATACCAGACGCGGGTGGAGATCGAT
>JAQGMT010000113.1 GCA_028292185.1 Ramlibacter sp.
ACCGCGGACACGATGTTGTTCAAGGGATCGGTCAGCGCTTCCAGGATCTCGTTGGAGGAGATGGTGAACGAGCGCGGCACGCCTTCCGAGAGGTTGCGGCCCTTGACCTCGATCTCCTTGACTTCGCTGCCAGGGAAGGCGGAGCCGATGCTCTTCTTGATCATCTCGGCGGTGGGTTCGCCGATCAGCATGCCGTAGTTGCGGCGGATGTAGCTGATGATGGCCTCGTCGAACTTGTCGCCGCCCACCCGCACGCTGCCCTTGTAGACCATGCCGCCCAGCGAGATCACGCCGACCTCGGTGGTGCCGCCGCCGATGTCGACCACCATCGAGCCCGAGGCTTCCGACACCGGCAAGCCGGCGCCGATCGCGGCGGCCATCGGTTCTTCGATCAGGTACACCTCGGAGGCGCCGGCGCCGAGCGCCGATTCGCGGATGGCACGGCGCTCGACCTGGGTCGAGCCGCAAGGCACGCAGATGATGATGCGGGGGCTGGGCCGCATCATCGAGCGCGGGTGCACCATCTTGATGAACTGCTTGAGCATCTGCTCGGTGACGGTGAAGTCGGCGATCACGCCGTCTTTCATCGGGCGGATCGCCTCGATGTTTCCGGGCACCTTGCCCAGCATGGCCTTGGCTTCGTGGCCAACGGCCTGGATCGTCTTCTTGCCCTGCGGGCCTCCCTCGTGGCGGATGGCGACCACCGAGGGTTCGTCCAGCACGATGCCCTTGTCGCGCACGAAGATCAAGGTGTTGGCCGTGCCCAGGTCAATCGCCAGGTCGGTTGAAAAGTACCGACGGAAAGATCCGAACATCAGGAAGTCCTCTCGCTGGCAGGGCGGGCGTGCCCGGGGACCCTGGCCTTGTCGTTCATGTTTGTTGCTTGGAAAGCGGCGTTTTTCGTGTGATTTCCCGCGCTGGCGCGGGTGCTGCACTAAAGGCGGGATAATACCCGATCCCCTGTGAATAACTGATCCGTAGCGGGTCAAAATTTTGCGTTTACATCTGTTTTCGCCACGCGCGTTCCCATGGCCCTGAACCCCCAAGATATCGCCCGCATCGCCCACCTGGCCAGATTGCAACTGAGTGCGCCCGAAGGCGAACGCATGCTGGCGCAGATCAACCAGTTCTTCGACATCGTCGAAAAGATGAAGGCCGTGGACACCGCCGGCATCGAACCGCTGTCCCACCCGGTGGCCGCGGTGCAGGACATCGCCTTGCGCCTGCGCGACGACGTGGCCAACGAGCCGGACCAGCGCGAGGCCAATCAACGCAGCGCGCCCTCGGTGGAACGCGGCCTGTTCCTGGTGCCGAAGGTGATCGAGTAATGACGCAGCTGCACGACCTGACGGTGGCGCAACTCGCCGCCCGATTGCGCGCCAAGGACGTCTCGGCGGTGGAAACCGCGCGGCATTTCCTCGCTCGCGGCTCAAAACACGCAGCGCTCGGCGCGTATCTGCATGTGAGTGAGGAAGTGACGCTGGCGCAGGCTGCGGCTGCCGACCAGCGCCTGGCGTCCGGGGACGCCGCGCCTTTGCTGGGCGTGCCCATCGCACACAAGGATATTTTCGTCACCAAGGATTTTCCGAGCACGGCCGGCTCGAAGATGCTGGAGAACTACCGCTCGCCCTTCGATGCCACGGCGGTTGCCAACCTGGCGAGCGCCGGCGCGGTGACGCTCGGCAAGCTCAATTGCGACGAGTTCGCGATGGGCTCGTCCAACGAGAACTCCGCCTTCAAGCCCGCGTTCAATCCCTGGGACAGCGCTCGCATTCCGGGCGGCTCTTCGGGCGGCAGCGCGGTGGCTGTCGCCGCGCGGCTGGCGCCCGCCGCCACCGGCACCGACACCGGCGGCTCGATCCGCCAACCCGCCTCGTTTTGCGGCATCACCGGCATCAAGCCCACCTATGGCCGTGCGTCCCGCTACGGCATGATCGCCTTCGCTTCCAGCCTCGACCAGGCCGGCCCGATGGCGCGCACGGCGGAAGATTGCGCCTTGCTGCTCTCGGCCATCTGCGGCCCGGACCCGGATCGGGACTCGACGTCGCTCGACCTGCCGGCCGAAGACTTCACCCGCGGCCTGAATGATTCGATCGACGGCCTGCGCATCGGTGTGCCCAAGGAGTTCTTCGGCGAAGGCCTGGCGCCGGACGTGCGCAGCGCGATCGACGCCGCGCTCAAGCTATATCAGCAGCTCGGCGCAAAGCTGGTGGAAATCTCGCTGCCGCGCACCGAGCTTTCCATTCCGGTGTACTACATCATCGCGCCGGCTGAAGCGTCGTCCAACCTCTCGCGTTTCGACGGCGTGAAGTTTGGCTACCGCGCCAAGCAGTACGGCGACCTGATGGACATGTACAAGAAGACGCGCGCCGAAGGCTTCGGCGACGAGGTCAAGCGCCGCATCATGATCGGCACCTATGTGCTGTCGCACGGCTACTACGACGCGTATTACCTGCAGGCGCAGAAAATCCGCCGCCTGATCGCCGACGATTTCCAGCAGGCGTTCAAGCAGTGCGACGTCATCGCCGGACCGGTGGCGCCCACGGTGGCGTGGAAGATCGGCGAGCGCTCCGACGATCCGGTGGCCAACTACCTGGCCGACGTCTTCACGCTGCCGGCCTCGCTCGCCGGCCTGCCGGGCATGAGCGTGCCCTGCGGTTTCGGCGCGGCGCAGATGCCCGTGGGATTGCAGTTGATCGGCAACTACGCGGCGGAAGCGAAGCTGCTGAATGCCGCGCATCGGTTCCAGCTTGCGACCGACTTTCACCTTCGCAAGCCGGAGGGGTTTTGATGAACAGAGAGGTTCCATGCACCGCCCCTTCCCCCTCCGGGGGAAGGCTGGGATGGGGGCGAGCCGCCGCGCCCTCCACCCGTCGCGTGCCCCCACCCCAACCCTCCCCCGGCGGGGGAGGGAGTAAGCCATGAGCAAACTGATCCAAGGTTATGAAGTCGTGATCGGCTTCGAGACCCACACACA
>JAQGMT010000158.1 GCA_028292185.1 Ramlibacter sp.
CTTCGCCATGACGCAGTCTTCACCCGAACTTTCTCCCTCGAAGCAGCCCGACCTTCGCCAAGCCCGCGCTTTGATCGTCAAGGAGCTCGGGGCCGACAAGCTGGCCGAACTTCACCGCCCGAACATCTGGCTGGACCTGGCGGCGATCTTCGGCGGCCCTGCGCTTTTCGTCTTCCTGGCGTACGAGCTTGGCGTCGGCAGCTCACACGATCCCTGGTGGTGGCTTTTCCTGCTCGCGCAAGGCAACCTGATCCTGATCCTGGGCTTCCTGAACCACGACATATTCGTGCATCGCAAGCTGTTTCGGCCAAAGCTGCGATGGATTGCATCGACGGTGTTGGTCTGGCCGGCCCAGCTGCGCGCTGCCGCGTACGAGGAAAAGCACCTGCTGCATCACCGTGCATTGGGAACTGAAGCCGACAGCGAGTTCTACAAGCAAAGCATCAACACACCGCTTCGCCGCGTTCTGTACGCCACGGTCGCGATGGTGTTCTACCGGGCGATTTTTCTGCGCGGACAAACTTCGTCGGTGTCCGTCGCGCGGCCCAACACTCGCGGAACAAACCAGCCGAGGATTCGGTACGAAAAGGTGACGTGGTGGGTCATCCTCTTGGGCGCTTTTGTGGCGGCGCTGGTGGACTACCGGTTTGTGCTTTACGGGTACCTGTTGCCTTATGCACTGGTCACGCCTGTCCTGAATTCGGTCCGGATCATTCTCGAGCACTTCGATCTGGAGCCCCGCAACCCGCTGTGGAACGGCACGTTTTACAAGACCGGACCGCTTACTCGGGTGATGTTCTGGTGGGGTGCGGGTGATTGCCACGTGGTCCATCACTTTTACGCGAACATCCCGTTCTACCGGATAGGGCAAGCCGTGCGCTTGATTCGCCCCATCTTGATCAGCCACGGCGTGTACGAACATGACTCGCTGACCCGCTTAATGCGGCAATGGTTCGTTGATGGACGGGAGCACTGGTCGGTTCCAGCGGGAGCGGCGGGTCGGACCGCAACCGGAAGTTCATTGAACCCGGCCCCTGCCGGGGAGCCGCGCTAGACGACCCGCGCAAAGCGCAGCGTGATCGTTGCGCCCTCGCCCGGCTTCGAGGCGATTTCCACTGCCCCGCCCAGCGACACCATGACTCGCTGGCAGAACATCAGGCCCATGCCGTTACCCCCCGAGCTGGCGCGCGTGGTCACGGGCTCCCGAGTCAGTTTGGCGAGCACTTCCGGCGGAATGCCTGGCCCGTTGTCGGTGAAGTCGATTCGTGGCCGCACTTCGCCGGAAGCCTGCGCGTCGAGGCCGATTCGGATGCGCAGCAGCGGCTGCTCGCGACCGCGCAAAGCCAGCAGTGCGTTCTTGGTCAGGGTGCACAGCACGAGATACAGCAGGTCGCGCCGGCCGGGCAGACGAAAATCATCGGCCACCTCGCTGCTGACCCACGAGCGTTCGTTGTCCTCGAAGGGAAATTCGTCGAGCAGCGCGCCCACCAGACTGGCCGCGCTGATCGACTGAGGCATAGCACCGGGGTAGGCATCCCGCGCGGACTCGACGAATGTCGATACCAGCGATTGGCAATACAGCGCGCGGCGCTGCGCCCGCTCGAGGGCTTCCACCAACTCGCCCGGGTGGTGCTCGAGGAATTGCGCCACTCCGGGGGGGCCGTCCGCTGCGGCGGGCTGGTAGCGGGAGGCTACGGTGCTGACGCAGCCGCGTACCGTGGCCAGGGGCGTATTGAGTTCATGCGCCAGGAACCCGAGTGTTTCTCGCAGTGCCGCGACCCTGCCTTCGTTCACCGCGCGGTCGAGCGCGTACTGGCGATACACCGCCGCCGCTTCCCGGAGCGCCTCACGGGTTTCGGCTTCGTCGAGCGGCTTTTCCAGGATTCGCAGCACTTTGCCCTGGTTGATGGCCGCCATGGCAACTTCCTTGCCCGCGTAGGCGGTCACCAGCAGCCGCACCAGGTGGCGGTAGTCGCGCTGGACCGCGTGCAGCAGTTTCAGCCCATCGCGTTCCGGCATCCGGTAGTCGGTCACCAAAATCGCGAACTCGTGCCCGCGTTCGGCAAGCACGCCGAGCGCGTCGGTCACACCTGCGGCGGTCGCGACCGTGAACTCGTCGCCAAAGGCGCGGGCGAACCACTTGCGCGACGTGATTTCATCGTCGACAAAAAGAATGGCGTGCGCTGTCGCGGGCGAACTGGGCGCGTGCATGGTGAACCTTCAGGCGGCGTCGGCCGCGATGTTGCGTGCGCCGTAGTCCGCCAAGGCATTGATCGTCACGGTGGAGAGAGACGCGATCTGTCCCACCCAGCCCGGCCCCGATGGCCAGGTATGTTCCTCGATCATGCACACGTAGGCTGCCCTGACCAGCTGGTACAAGGCAGTTGCACCTGCGTCGCCGCTGATGCCGAGCAGCGAGTGCAAGGCATCCAATGCCTCTTCCTGGTCCTGGTCCCTTGCCGCGGATTCCAGCCGTGTGACCAGCCGTGAAATTTCCGGAACAAGGTCATTCAGCAGGTCTTCCAACATGCCGATGCGCTGGTAACTCTCGAGCCGCTCCACGTTGAGCAGGACTCGCTTGCCGCTGCCTGCCGCCGCGGCCGCCTCGAGGCGACTGGAACCAGCGACCGCGACCTTTCGTGCGGCAAACAGCTGGTTGAGCTTGCTGTAGAGAACCGCCGCTTCCACCGGCTTGGTGATGAAGTCATTCATGCCCGCCGCGCGGGCGGCTTCGATGGTCGCCTCGTCGGAGTGCGCCGTCACGGCAATGATCCGCACGTCGGACCAATCCATGCCGGCGGCGCGAATGGCCCGTGTCGTTTCCAGCCCGGTCATTCCCGGCATCTGAATGTCCATCACGATGGCGTCCCAGTCGCCGGACCCGGAAAGTTCGGCCAGCACCGCTGGCCCGTGGGCGGCCTCCTGGACAATCGCGCCGGCATGTTTCAGGTACGCCACCAGGACATTGCGCTGGTAAGCACTGTCGTCCGCGACCAGAATTCGCCGCCCGGCCAACACGCTCAGGTGCGGCCGAAGGCGGTTGCCGGAATGCTTGTATGCGTGCTGCAGCGCTTGCACCAGAGGAACCTGGTCGCAGGGCTTGGACACAAAGCCGTCCATGCCCGCCTTCTTGGTCTTGACCTGTGCGAGGTGGGCCGACTCGCTGGTATAGGCGACGATGCAGACCTCCTGGTTATCCGGCGCAAACCCCGCACGAATGCCTTCGGCCAGCGCGTAGCCGTCCATGCCCGGCATGTTCAAGTCCAGCAGGACCAACGCATAGCTGGCGCCGCGGAGCAAGGCCTTGGCCTGATGGCCATCGGCCGCCTCATCGATGGTCGCGCCCAGAACGAGCAGCTTGTGGCGGGTCATTGTGCGCAGGGCGGCATCGTCATCGACGACGAGCAGGCGGCGCCCGCCAAAGACCTGCTTGGCCTCGGCCAGGGCCGCCAAACGCTGCCTCTCGCGTTCCTCGGCATCGATGGGGGGAAAACTCATCGTGAACTGGGTGTATTCGCCCAGCACCGACTCGCAGCTGATCCGGCCACCGAACGCCTGCATCACCCGCAGGCAATACGCCAGCCCCAGCCCTGTGCCGCCCCTCTTGCCGCGGGTGGCGAATGGCTCGAACAGCCCGGCCATCACGTCCGGCGGAATGCCGGGGCCGTTATCCTGCACCGCGACCTTGTCGTCCGCGACCCTGATGGCCAGGCTCACGTCTGGATGCAGCGACGAGTAGTACAGCGCATTCTTGATCAGGTTGAAGAGGACAAAAATAAAGGCGGTCTCGTCTCCGCGGAAGGTGAAGTCGCGTACCACGTCGAGACTGACCTTGGCGCGCCCGTCCTCGCTTTCGTGGCCATATTCATCCATGGCCTTGCGGCACACGTCCGCTGCGGAGAGGTAAGCGAAGCCGGCCGGATTCAGTGGCTTGGAGTTGACTTCGTCCAGCGTCATGGCAACGACCTGAAGGCCGCGCTTGACGGCGATTTCTCCGTCCGCGAGGTGCTTGTACAGCAGATCAACGGATCCGGCGTCGATCGACTGGGGCTGGGCATTGACGCTGGGCGCCGGCAATGCCTGCTGAATGTTGTCCAGGCTGTGCTTGAGCTGCGCCAGGGGATTGCGCATCTCGTGCGCAATGGAGCCCGCCAGAGA
>JAQGMT010000179.1 GCA_028292185.1 Ramlibacter sp.
GCAGCGTGAAAGATCCGCGGGTCGGGCTTGCCGACGCCGAACTCGCGCGCGGAAATGCTGCCGCGAAAGTGCGATGCCAAGCCCACCAGTTCCAGGTTGGCATTGCCGTTGGACACGCTCACCAGCGGCACGCGGGTCGACAGGAATTCGAGCGCGGGCCGCGCATCTTCGAACAGGGTCACGCGCTGGCGCTGTGCGAAGAAAACGTCGAAAGCCTGTTCGGCCAGCAGCGGATTTTCGCCCGCGCGGTAAAGCGCCACACGGATCGACTCGCGCCGCACCGAGCTCAAGTCGTGCTTCAGCTCGGGATGGCGGTTGACCACTTCCTCGCGGATCTCCTGCCGCGCCGAAGGATTGGAAAAGAGCGCCGCCGCCATCGGCGCGTTGGCGACCAGCCAATCGTGCAGCACTTTTTCAGCCCGTTCGATCGTGGGCCAGATCGGCCACAGGGTGTCGTCCAGGTCGAGGGAGACGGCCTTGATTCTTGCGATGTCCAGCACTCAAAACTTCCGGTGGGAGATCATTCAGTGAGAATACCCCATGCCTTCGCCCAGCTCCTTCCGGCCCGAGCCGCCCTTCACCCATGGCCAAGCGCCCCAGACCGCCGTGCTGTATTGCAACCTGGGCACGCCCGACGAGCCGACCCCGGCCGCCGTGCGGCGCTACCTCGCCGAGTTTCTCAGCGATCCGCGCGTCGTCGAAATTCCCCGCCTGGTGTGGCTCGCGCTTTTGTACGGCCTCATCCTGCCGCTGCGCTCCGCGAAGTCCGCCCACAAGTACGCGGCCATCTGGACGGCCGAGGGCTCGCCGCTGAAACTCTGGACCGAGCGCCAGTCCAAGCGGCTGCAAGGCTGGTTGGGCGAGCACGGGCATCGCGTGACGGTGCGCTACGCCATGCGTTACGGCAACCCATCCATCGCCTCGCAGCTTGATGCGCTGAAGGCCGGCGGCGCCACGCGGATCCTGGTGCTGCCGGCCTATCCGCAATATTCGGCCACCACCACCGCGAGCATCATCGACGCGGTGTCGGCGTGGTCTGCTCGCATTCGCAACGTGCCGGAACTTCGCTTCGTCAATCGCTACCACGACGACGGCGCCTACGTGCAGGCCTTGGCCCGCCGAGTCCGCGCGCACTGGCTGGCCGATGGGCGCGGCGACCACCTGATCATGAGTTTTCACGGCGTACCCGAACGCACCTTGCGGCTGGGTGACCCCTACCACTGCGAATGCCAGAAGACCGGGCGGCTGCTGGCCACCGAACTGGGTTTGCAGAAAGACCAGTACACCTTGTCGTTCCAATCGCGCTTCGGCAAGGCCAAATGGCTGGAGCCCTACACCGAACCCACCTTGCGCGCGCTGGCCAAGCGCGGCGTGGCCAGGGTGGATGTCGTGTGTCCCGGCTTTACCGGCGACTGCCTGGAGACGCTGGAAGAAATCGGCATCGAAGGACGGCAGGCGTTCCTCGCGTCCGGCGGCAAGGACTTTCACTACATTCCCTGCCTGAACGATGAGGCCGCGTGGATCGCCGCTTTGGGCGGCATCGCGGAAAGAAATCTTGCCGGCTGGCCGACGCGCGAGCCCGTGGACGCCGAAGCACTGGCGCGTTCACGCGACGCAGCCAAGGCCAAGGGCGCGCCGCTCTAACGTTTCAATTCGCGTCGATGAACGAGGTGACCAGCTCGAGTTGATCGGGCACGTTCAAGGCCGGCGCGTGTCCGCACCCGGGAACTTCGACCACGCGCAGCAGCCCACGCGAGCCTGGTCCCCTCTCCTTCATAGCTTCGACGGTCTCGCGCAGCACCAGGTCCGACTCCGCGCCGCGCAGGCACAGCACCGGAACGGTGATCGCGTCGTAATGGTCCCACAGCTCGTAGTCGTTCGGATGATCGGTGAACTGACGCACCATCGCGGGGTCGTAGTGCGGTGTGAGGCGGCCATCCGGCAGGCGGCGCGCCGACGTTTCAGCCAGCCTGCGCCACTGCGCATCGCTCAACCAGCCGAAGGGCTTGTACACCTGCCGGAAGAATGCCTCCATCTGCGCCATGGTGTCGAACGCGGGCGGGCTGCCCGCATACGCTTTGATGCGCGACAGCGCGGCATCTGACAGGCGTGGAGCATTGTCATTGAGCACGAGGCTCCTGATGCGGCCCTTCATTTGCGGCTGCGCCAGGCCCCCCGCGCAAACCATTCCGACGGCCCCGCCCATCGACGTGCCCACCCAGTGCGCTTGATCGATCTTCAGCTGATCGAACAGTTCAGCAGCCAGACGGGCATAGAAGGCCAGCGTGTACTCGTTTTCGGGATCGGGGCTCCATTGGCTGAAACCGCGCCCCAGCGTGTCGGGACAGATCACCCGATAGCGGCCGGCCAGGTGCTGCGCGAGCTCGTCCATGTCGCGCCCGGTGCGCGCCAGGCCGTGCCATGCAATCACGGTCCGGCTGTGCTCCGAGCCCCACTCCGTGTAGTGGATTTCGCGGCCAGCGCAGGTCGCGTAGCGTGAGCTGTATGGCATGGCGTTCACCTGTTCCGGGCTGGCCTCGATGGTCGCGGTCGGCTAGTTGGGCACCGCGATGGAAGTGCCGGAGAAGCCGATCTGGTTGGCCGCTGCCGGCGCCGCGCTGATCGGCGGCACGTTGGCGGCAGTAATGGCCGGCGCCGCGCCGGGTGCGCCTCCGCGCGGCGTGGTCCGCACCACCTGGCTGGCCGGAAGCGCCGCGCCGTTCTTCAGGTGCGCATACATCGCGTCCATCGACTGGTTGAAGTAAGGATGCAGGGGCACGAAGCGCGTATCGAACCCGGACAAGGGGATGAACGTGTCGAAGTGCTGTGCATTGGTCACCTCGACGTAGCGAACCGCGCTGGCGGAACCTTCCACGACCCGGTTGAACGCGGCGTAGGCGCGGGCGTTGTTGTTGACGGGGACGAG
>JAQGMT010000217.1 GCA_028292185.1 Ramlibacter sp.
GCGCAGCTCGTTCCGCCAGGCGGTGGAGCTGATCGAAAACAACATCGCCGCGCGCAAGGAACGCTACAGCATTCCCTGGGTGCTGGTTCTGAACGAAGGCCGGGAAAGCCGGCAACTCCCGATCGAGCAATCCGGTGTGGCCAGCGCGCTGAGCACCGAGACCGCTTCGGCGGCGGCGACCCAGGGAATCTCCTGGCACTTCTTCGACAAGGGCGTGGTGATCGACATGCAGGGCGCCTACCTCGGCTCGCCCGATGACGAGGACGCCACGCAAAGGCCCTGGGACGAATTTCTCGGGCTGTGCCGCAACTACCGGCCGCAAAGGCCGTTCGACTCGGTGGTCATCACCGTGCCCGCGGCCTCGCTGTTGGACAGCAGCCCGGACGCATTGCTCGAACTCGGCAAGATGGCGCAGCTGGCGCACCGTCGCCTGTGGCTGGCCCAGAACCGCTTTGCGATGCGCTTCGCGATCTACGTGGTGGTGTCGGACTGCGAGCAGGTCGAAGGCTTCGCCGCGTTCGCCAAGGCCTTGCCCGAACCCATGAAAGCCGGGATGCTGGGCTGGTCTTCACCTTACGACTTGTCCACCACCTACCAGGGCGAATGGGTGGACGAGGCCATGGACAACGTGGTGCGCACCGTCTCGGACACGTCGGCCGAACTGTTTGCGCTGGACAGCGGCAATACCCAGACAGCCAGGTTCTTCCTGTTGCCCTCGCGGATCGATCGGGTCAGGGAGTCGCTCAGGGCCTACATCGACGAACTGATGCGCCCCAGCGCCTATCACGAGCCGTTTTTCTTCCGCGGCATCTACCTGACCGGCGACAGCAGCGAGTCGGCGCAGCGGGCGGGCGCTCGCGCCGCCGGTCTGCCGGGCGCCGCGGCCGACGCGGACGCAGACGCGGAAATCGACGTCGTCTCGCAGCTGATGCGCGAACCCACGTTCCTGCGCGACCTGTTCGAGAAAAAAATCTTCATGGAGTACGGCGTGGCCCGGCCATCGCGCCAGCAGCTCGCCAGGCCCACGCTCAGCCGCGCGGCGCAATGGGGTGCGGCCGTCGTCCTCGGCGCCTGGACGCTGGGCTTGGTCGTCGCGGGCGTGCAGTTGAACCGGCGCAATCCCGATCTGGCCAAGGAGCTGACCCAGATCGAGATCGATGCCAACTACCGCGCCCGCGCCAGCGACCGCGGCGAAGCCATCCCGCCGGAATGGTATCGGGCCAAGACCTTGTCGCTGCTGGCCAAGGTGGACAAGCTCGATTCGGATCGGGCCTGGACCTTCTTCATGCCCGGGGCATGGGACATTTTCGACAACCTCGACTCGCGCGTGGCCGAACGCATCGAGCGGGAGTTCGGTGAACTCGCGATCAGGACGCTGCGGCGCGAACTCTATGCGCGCGCCGCCGATTTGACCGGCGTGGTGCAGGACGCGAGTACCTCGGAGTTGATCATCGGCGGCGACTGCGCCGCTCCGGGCGGATTCGCCGCGATCGCCAACGCGCCGCGCAAAGCCAGCGTCATGGCCGAAGACCTGCCGGAGCTGGCGGCGATGAACCAGTACGTGGCCGCGGTGGAGCGGCTGGACCAGGCGCTGGTGGCGATGGTCAGGCTGCAGAAGCCCAACCCGACGGCTCCCGACGATCTGCGACTGCTGGTGAAGTACACCCTGGGCGCGGAACTGCCGGGCAACCTGACGCAAAGCATCCGTTTCTTCCAGGGCGACGAAAACCACCCGCCGCCCAGCGCGGTCAGCGTGCGCCACATTCAGCAGGCGGTGCGCTGCACGCTGGACAAGGGCATGAATGCGCTGGACCAGCGCTTGTTTGCCAACAACGACCTGCTGGTCGCCGAACGCCAACTCGGCGCTCAGGGAATCCGGCTGTTCGCGGGCGAGGCCGATGGCGGCGCGTTCGCGGACACGGTGCGCGGTTACCAGTCCATCGTCGCTCTGATCCGCGACGAGGAAACCCTGGTGGGCGGTGGCAAAGGCGCCTGGATGCGCCAGTCCACCGCGGAACTGGGCCCGGCCTACGAAGCGCTGCTGGCGCGCATCACGCAGTCGCGCCGCATGTTGGGCCAGGACGCGGCGGAGCCGGCGCGGCAGCACGCCATGGGCGAACTTCAGCGGTTCCGCACCGAGTTCAACACCCGCTTCGGGGCGGGCGCCCCGTCGGCCCTGGTCTGGAACGACAAGGAGATGCGCTTTTCCATTTCGCCCGAGCGGCTCGCCCTGCGGGACGCGCTGGCCGGGCTGCTGGCGCAGCCCTTCATGGCGCCCGCGACCGACCGCGCCATTCCCGCTCCACCCGAAGAGGGCGTGCTCACCTGGAACACGGCCAAGCTCGATCAGGGGCTCGCTCTGGCCGAGCCGCACAAGGCGTTCTTCGCGGACTCGCTCGCCAAGTTCCCGGTGCCGGTGCGCGCCAGCGTGTCGGCGGTCGTGAATGCGCAGTTCGCGCGCCTCATGAGCGATGCGGCCATCGATTCGCTGACCATCGTCGAACGCCCGGACGCCGGCGTCATCGGCGATGCCGCCGCCTTCGACGCGTCGCGAACCCGCTTGGCCAAGCTGCAGGAACTGCTTGCCGCAACGGGCGCGCCGGACAAGGCCGACGCCTTGCGGGCGCTGATGTCGCACGACGCCTTGCTGCGGCTGCGCCAGATGGATGCCAAGCTGAACCAGACGGAGCTGTATGCCATCCGCGGACGCAACTTCGCTGACTGGCCCGGCGACCGGGGGCCGGTGCTGCAGGCTTTCGGCGTGCCCGACGTCGGTGGGCTGATGCAGTACCTGGCGTTGCAGTTCAGCCGCGCCGAAGCCCTGGGCCGGCAATCGGAAACCTACCTCGCGTCACTGGACCGGTCGGCCGCGGAGTCGCAGCTGGCACAGCGCTGGCGCGCCATCAATCGCGAACTGGAACGGTATCGCCTGAAAAACCCCAACGGCACCCTCGGCGCGTACGAACAGTTCCTGATCACCGTCGGCGCCGAGATCGACCGCTTCACCTGCTCGGAAAAGCTGGCCGGCAAGGCCCCGGCCAGCCGGCCGGCCGACTACTTCGGCGAGCGTCACCTGCAGGTGTACAACGCGCTGGCGGCGCGCTGCGCCGAACTGCAAACCGGCGAACTGCAGGACCTCTGGTCTTCCTTCTCGGGGGACTTCAACCGGCTCCTGGCAAGCCGCATGCCATTTGCGTTGTCCACTTCGAGGGATTCGTCGGACGCCGACATCGAGGACGTCGGCCAGATGACTCGAACCTTCGACAAGATCGCGCGCACGCTGAAGCAGGCGCCGACCACCGGCCGCGCCGGCACCAACCTCGCACCCGTGCGGCGCTTTGCCGAACAGTTCACGCTGGTCAAAGGCTTCCTGGCGCCGCTGTTCCCGGTGGAAGAGGGCGCGGTCGCCGGGTACGACATGGCGGTGGAGTTCCGGGCCAACCGGGGCGCCGAGATCGAAGGCAACAAGATCATCGAGTGGACGCTCGACGTCGGCGGCCAGACGCTCAAGCTGCGCGACGCGCCGCGTCCTTTGCGCTGGGAACCCGGCACACCCATCGTGCTGACGCTGCGGCTGGCCAAGGACGCGCCTGTCACCGCGGTCTTCGATCCGCAGCAGCCGCAGATGGCCGCGGAGGGCAAGACGGTCACGTACCGCTTTGCGGACACATGGTCGTTGCTGCGTCTGATCCAGGCCCAGCGCGACGCAGGCGGCGCGGCCGCGGGAGAAGGGCGCTCGCAGCTGCTGCGCCTGGAGTTTCCGCTGGCCGACGCCGGCGGGGCCACCGGCGACAAGCTGCCCGCCCAGTCTCGCGTCCGGGTGTACATGCGGCTCACGTTGTCCGCGGTCGGCAAGCGCACGCCGGTGTTCTGGCCGGGAACCTTCCCGAGCCGGGCGCCTGAATTCAAAGGGCCATAGCGGAATGGACCGGCCTGTTTTCTTGTCGGGCGCCGAAGCGCTGCTGACACCGTTGGCCGGCGCGCAGCCGGCTGGCCGTTCGATCAGGTACGAGCCTGAGTACGGTGCGATACGGCTGGCGCGGGAGGAAGAGGACCCGAGCCTGCCCATGGGCGTCTGGGAGCGCCCGCTGAAGAAAGCCGATTGGCCGCTGGTCGAAACGAAATGCGTGGAGACACTGCGGACGCAGTCCAAGGATTTCCAGGTCGCGGCCTGGCTTTGCGAAGCCTGGATCCACCTGCACCAGGTCGAAGGCTGCATCAGCGGCGCGAACCTCCTGATCGGGCTGGTCGAGCAGTTTTGGGATTGCGCGCATCCGCAGATCGAAGACGGCGACGATGACGCCCGCGCGGCGCCCTTCATCTGGATCAACGAAAACCTGCCGACCACCTTGATGCTGCACATCGAGCTCCTGAAGGTGCCCGAGCGAGTGCCCTCCGTGGTCACGTTGGCCATCTGGGACCATGCGGTTTCCAGCGCTGCGCTGAAGGCCCCCGTCGCCGTCAAGGCGGGTGATCCGCTGGCGGAAAAGCCCCTGACACGCGACGACATGAATGCCAGCGCGCAGGGCAAGAGCCTGGCGGCGCTGGCATCGATGCGCAGCCGATTGCAGTTCGCCGCCGGCCGATGGGACAGCCTGGCCCAGATGCTCGATGCGAGGATGGGTGTGAACGCCCCGAGCGTCGCGCGCGTGGCCGAAATGCTGCGGCGCCTGGAGCGGGCGGCCCACAGCTTGACCGGCGGCCGCGAGCCGGCGCCTGCGGTCCAGACGCCCGCGGCAGCCCCGGCCGACCCGCCGGTCAGCGCGCAGCCCAATGAATCCAACCGGAGCCCCAGCATGGTCAGTGCCACTCCCCAGCATGCCGCCGCGCCCGGCGACCCCGAATCCCTCATGCGCCCGGGCCCCATCACCAATCGCGAAGAAGCCTATCGCCTGCTCGAGACGGTGGCGGCGTATCTGCAGAAAACCGAGCCGCACAGCCCCACCCCGTACCTGATCAAACGCGCGGTCGCGTGGGGCCGCATGTCGCTGGCCGACCTGATGCAGGAAGTGGTGCGGGAAGAGGGCGACATCACCCGCTTCTTCTCGTTGCTCGGCATCAAGGAAGCGCGCGAATGAAGCCTGAACCACCCCTGCCCGCCCCGCCCAAGAGGAGCACCTGATGTCCACCAAGAAAAAACCCGCGATCGTCAAACCGGCCGAATGGCAGGAAAGAACGTCGTTGCGCCTGAGCAGCCGCAGCGGCACGACCCGCGAGATGGATACCGCTTACACCCGCTGGTACAACAGCCTGAGCCAGCCCAACGCGAGCATCACCGAGATGTACCGGTCCGGGCTTCAGACGATCCTGGAAACCTACTACAGCGAGCACGGCGCCAGTTGGGACAAGCTGGAGCGCAACAAGGCCAGCAACGGCCTCATCCAGTACATCTACGAGCTGATCAAGCAGGACGACCCGAAGCTCGCGGCCACCCGGACGCGGCTGGCGAAGGACAACGTGCATTCGCGCTACGGCGTGCTCTACCTGCTGGGGAACATCGACATCGACATGAGTTTCGGCGCGATCGCCCTGGAGGGCGTGGGCGCCATTGGGGGCGCCTTGGCCGGCGGGTTCGGCACCGACTTCTCGCAGATCCACGACGTGGACAAGGTGGACAAGGTCGCCTGGGGGGTGAAAGGCATTCGCAGCCACCTGCCATCGCAGCTGGGATTCGTGCCCGACAAATTCGAGATGAGCGTGTCCGACACCCATGGCTACGCCAACGCGCTGGGAACGACAGTGATCCAGAAAGGCATGGATTTCTACAACAAGCCGACGTCCGGGGCCACACCGGCGAGGATCGGCACTCGCCAGGTCGGGGTCCAGGGCGGCAGCGCCATTCCGATGGCCCCGCCGCTGCAGAACTGGGGCGGCAAGGGCCCGCCGTGCGCCGTGGGCAACATGAACTACCTGCAGGCCGGCAGCCAGTCACTGACCACTTCGGCGGCGCAAAGCGACTATGGCTTTCCCCTGACGGTGCGCGCCTTCAAGGCGATGAAGCGGCACCCGATCCGGGCGATCGCTTTCGCGCCCCTGAGCGGCGCGGTGCTGGTGGGAGCGGCGTTCACCGACGCCATGGCCAAGGTCATCGAGGCCCTCACCTGGCTGATCAAGACGCTGATCGACTGGCTCAGGGAAAAGCTGAGCGAGGCCATGGAGTCGCCGGTCACCGTGGGGCTCGATGCGATCAAGGGCCTGGTGCTGGCGGCAGTCAAGTCGATTGCGGCGTCGGCGGTTCCGTTCGTCGGTGCGGGCATCGACCTCGCTGTGGGTATCGGCAAGTCGTTCAATGCCATCAAGATGAAGGTCGGCGCCTGGCTGGAGCGCCGCAAGATCCGCATCACCGACGGCCATCCCGCGCTGCTGGCGAGCAAGATCGAAAGCATGCTCACGCGCGACATCATGTCGGGCCTGTGGGTCACCATCAAGGGCGCCATCCAGATGGCGCTGGCGGCGACGATTCCCGGCATCCAGAGCCTGGTGAGCGCGATGGCGACGGCGGCTGAATGGGTGATCAAGTTCGTGATGCGCCTGTCCGAACTGGCCGCGCTCAAGTTGTTCCTGCTGCAGGCGAAGGTCGCATTCATGAAGGAACGCAAATTGACCGCGCAGGAGCCGGGCTCGCCCCATCGGACGGTCCATGAGACCGGGGGCATGATCAACGACCTGGAGGAATTCAAGAAGTTCTACCAGAAGGGCTGCAACGCCAGCCCGATCATCGCCATGCTGACGCTCAACACCGGCATCTGCGGCAGCCAGTGGCAACTGCAGACGATGTTCAGCGACATCGGCTTGATCGGCCAGAAGGAATTCAATTCCGGCACGGCTTATTTCACGCGCCTGAAGGATTACGGACGCAAGTACCTGAAGGACTGCGGATTCGAGTTCACCCCTGACCTGGCGATCCGGAGCGCGGGCATCAATGAAAAGCGGTACATCGAAGGCCTGCTGAATCACGCCAAGGGAATTCACAAGCAGTCCGACCGCATGGGCGTGAACACGTCGGGTATCGGCTGGGCTACGGCCTGAGACACCGGTAAGCCGCAGCCATGGGCGCGCCGCTGGCTGCCCTCAGTCGCGATTCGGTGGTTGTGCGGCTCTACGACAGCTTCGGCCTGCAGGACCGAGCCGGCATCGCGCCGCCGCTGGTCTTCGCACGCGCCGAAGATGCGCAGGACTACCTGCTGCGATGGAGCCCTGACGCGGGCGCCATCATGGCCTTGCGCCATGCGCTGTACCGCTGCGAGCAGTCTCTCGCGGTTTTCTCGTTTCCCGACCGGCACATCATCTATCTGCTCGCATGCAAGCTCGCGCAGGGCGCGCTGCTGGTCACCGAGGGCGAGCCGCCGCTGGCGGGCGGCGGCTGGCCGCTGGCTCCTGCTGCGAGCGTGACGGCGCCGGACTCGACGGCGCTGGTAAGCCTCGATGCGACGCCGGTGCGTCCGCCCGCGCCGCCGCTGCTGCCGCTGCTGGAAGAACTGCAGATCGAAGGGGCCGAGGTGCTGCCTGAGATCGAGCAGACCCTGGAGCAGATCGACCTGACCATGGCGTCCATCGACCTGGCCGGCGTTTCGCTGGAGCCCACGCCGTCCAAGGTGCCGCAGATCGAAACGGCCATGACCGCTGCCACCGCGACCGTGAAAAAAACGCTCGACGACCTCTAGGCGCGCCGCATGCAATTCGTCACCAAAGCCGCCAGCGCCATCGGCGACGGCGCGCAGCAAGTCGTGGCGGCTGTGACCAGCGCATCGAGCACGCTGCAAACGGAGTTGACGGCGGCGATTGCGGATGCCGGCGCGGGCATCGCCACGGTGACCACGCAGATGTCCCAGTTGGCGGCGCAGGTCGGGCAACTGACCCCGCCGATCCAGCCGCAGGCGATGCTCGGCTCGCTCGTGCCCGCCCTCGCCGGGATGCAGGCCGACCTGGGCGCGGTGCTCACGTCGCTGGCCGGCGTGGGCCCGCGCTTGCTCGCAGCGGCGCAGCAGCTGGCACAGCTCGACGATGTGCCGGGCACGTTGGCCATCGTGACCGGCTTGCCCGCGCGGCTTGCCGCCGCCAAGCCGGATGTGGCGGCGGTTCCGGGGCGGCTGGCGGGGCTTGCCGCAAACGCGCGCGGCCTCGCCGATCGCGCGCTGGCGCTGCAGCCGCGGCTGCGCGATCTGGCCAGCCCACTGGCGCGCGGCGAAGTGCCTGCGGCCCTGGCCGGCGTGAACGCTGAAATCGTGGTGCTGCGCCAGCAAGGCGCCGACGGGGCCGCCGGGATCCGCGCGGGATTGGACGGCGTCTCCCAGGACGTGAGTAACGCCATCGCGGGCGTCAGGACCCAGGTCGAGGCCGTCGTGGCCGACGTGAGCGGCGTGTTCGACAAGGCGATGGCACGCATCGACACGGCAGTGAACGCCGTGAACACCGAGGTGTCCGCGGTGCTGGGGCAGATCGACGGATTCAAGAGCCGAACGCAGCAGGTTGCGCTGGCCGTGCTGGCGCCGGTCGTGCTGGTCGAGTCCTCGATCGATTCGGTGGCCGCGCAGATCGATGCCGTGGGTCGCGTGATCGATGGCATCCTGGACAACATCGAGACGCAGATCGCGCACGTCGAGGCCGTGGTGGCTGCGCTCAAGCAGGCCCTCGACAAGGCCGTCGCGGCGGTCGACGAGGCGATCGATCGGCTCAAGCAGGTGCTCACCGACCTGGTGGTGGAAATCGACGCCATGAAGCAGACGCTGCAGGTGCTGCCCGACCAGTTCCAGCCGGTGTTGGCCAAGGTAGGCGAGGCCCGGCAGGTGATCCTGGATGTCGAGGAACGGATTCGTGATTTCATGGTGCGCGCCGACGCGACGCTCGCGCAGGCCGGCCGCGAAGTGGATCAGGCCGCCGAGCGCTGCGACAACGCCATCGCGGTGTGCACCAGGTACATCACGCGAGCGCCGGCCATGGCGATGGCACGCATGCTGTTCATCGGCGTGAAGAGCATGATCCCCGGCATTCGCACCACCATCGGCACGGCGCGCATGGCGGTGAAGACTGCGGGGAACACCGCGATCCAGTTGCTCGACCAGGCGATCGCCATCGTGGACCAGCTGCAAGCCGTGATCGAACAGGCGATCGCGCAGATTCGAGCGGCGATCGCGCAGGTCATTGCCCTGCTCGACCAGCTGCGCGCGGCGCTGATCGAAGCGCAAGGCCGCATGACACAGGTGTCGGTCGAACTGCACTCCGCCGCGGAACGGATCAAGGCGCAGCCTGACGCGATGGTGGCGCAGGTGCGCCAGGCGCGGGACGCATTCCTCGCGCTCGCCGAGCCTCGCGAGAAAGTGGACGCGATCAGGCTGAAAGTTCTGGGAATGAAAACCTTGTACGTGGTGCCGGTAAGGCTGCAGATCGAGACCGCCG